>QBXG01000001.1:0-78148 GCA_003283445.1 Prochlorococcus sp. AG-321-D23
TTATCTGAATAAGCAAATTACACAGAATAAAAATAATTATTTAAATAAAAAAGTTAAATTTATTAAAGATGGATTAAAAGATAGTAAATATCAAAAAGGATATTAATGAAAAGAAGTAAGAAAATTGTTCATTTAGTACCTCTCAAACCTCGAAGATTTAAGGTTACTTATATATTTTGTTTATTATTGATTTTTGGACTATTTGGAAGGCTTGTAAATTTACAAGTTTTTAGTGCCTCTGACTTACAAAAAAAAGCGAGATTAATACAATTCACCAAGATTAGTTCTTTAAATAAGAGAAGATCAATAGTAGATAGAAATAATAGACTAATCGCTTATGATAAACCTCTCTACAGATTATGGGCTCATCCAAAGTACTTTAACTTCCCTGGAGATTTAACTAATAGAGTAAGAACTATTGAAGAAGTGGTTAATAAATTGACGCCAATTTTAAATGTAAAAGATGAATTGCTTCTATCAAAGTTTGAAAATAAAATGTTAGGAATTGAATTGCTGGATGAAATAACAGAGAATCAAGCAAAAAAGATTAAAAACCTTCATATTAGTGGTTTGGATCTCATTAAATATTCCCAAAGATATTATCCTCAACGTAATTTGTATTCAAATCTTATTGGCTTTGTTAATTATGAGAATAAAGGTTCAGCTGGTTTAGAGCTGCATTTAGATAATCAAATCAAAGTACTTAACAAAAGTAATTTGATTAAGAAAGGAGGAGATGGAACACCTCTCCCAGATAATTCGGGACCAAGAGATTTCATTAGTGACTACAAGAGTTTAGGTTTGACAATAGATTCAAGATTACAGAAAGCTACTTTTAAAGCTTTAAGTAAACATGTAGTGAAGTGGAACGCAAAGAAAGGCTTCGCAATAGTAATGAATGTAAATAATGGAGAGATCTTATCACTAGCATCAATACCATCTTATGATCCAAATAAATATTGGGATTATGATCCCGAAGTCTTTAGAGGTTGGTATTCTCAAGATTTATTCGAGCCTGGTTCAACTTTTAAACCAATAAATCTAGCCTTAGCATTAGAAGAAAAAGTAATCCAAAAAGACGGTTTAGTTGAAGATAGTGGGGAGGTTAAAGTTGGAGGATGGAGCCTTTCAAATTGGGATAAAAAAGGAAATGGCTACATTGATTATCCAAAAGTTTTACAAGTTTCAAGTAATGTGGGGATGGTAAAAATAATGCAAAATTTGCCGTCTAAGACTTATTGGAATTGGCTAAATAAATTAGGGATTAATAAACGTTTGGAGACGGATTTATTTGAATCTACAGCTGGTCAATTAAAGTCAAAAAATATATTTGTTACGCAGTCAATTGAGCCAGCAGTAGCATCTTTTGGAAAGGGTTTTTCTATTTCTCCTTTAAAATTAGCTCAACTTCACGCTGTTCTAGCTAATGGGGGAAGTGAAATAATTCCTCATGTTACTTTAAATTTTAAAGCTCACCTTAAAAACTATTCTCCAAAAGAAATCTTTTCTAACGAGGTATCAAAAACCGTTCTTAAATGGATGGAAAGTGTTGTTGATAACGGCAGTGGAAGAGGAGCGAAAATTGATGGATACAGAATTGGAGGGAAAACTGGAACTTCTCAAAAGGCAGTTAATGGAAGGTATACTAGTAAAAAGGTTTGTAGTTTTGTAGCTTCTTTTCCTGTTAATAATCCAAAGTATGTTGTCCTTGTTGTTATTGACGAACCTTCAAAGGCATATGCTTATGGTTCAACGGTTGCAGTGCCAATTGCAAAAGAAATCATCGAAAGTTTAATTGTTATTGAAAAAATACCGCCACATATTGAAGAAAACAGGAAAGTTGTTAAAAAACCATGAAATTATTCTGGTTTTTAGTTAATTAGTCCGTTATTTAATGATTTCATTTGAAATTGAAGCTATCGTATAAAAATATATGGTTATCTAAAAATGAAATCAATTTTAGAACAATTATCTTCTATTACTGTTGTTGTCGCTGATACTGGAGATTTAGATGCGATTAAAAAGTTTCAACCTAGAGATGCCACTACTAATCCGTCACTAATTTTGGCTGCGGCTAAGAATCCTGATTACATAAAATTAATAGATCAAGCTTTGGAAAGCTCAAGAAAATCCCTACCTGTTGGCTTTTCTGAAAGTGAATTAATTAAAGAGACTATAGATCAGGTTTCAGTATTTTTTGGCAAGGAAATTCTTAATCTTATTTCTGGAAGAGTATCTACAGAAGTTGATGCAAGACTAAGTTTTGATACTGAAGCAACAGTTGCAAAAGCGAGAAAGTTAATAAATCACTATAAAAGTTTTGGAATAGATAAAGAAAGAATATTGATTAAGATCGCTTCAACTTGGGAAGGAATTAAGGCAGCTGAAATTTTAGAAAAAGAAGGTATTAAATGCAATTTAACTTTACTTTTTAACTTCTGCCAAGCTGTAGCCTGTGCTAATGCAAAAATAACCTTAATCTCGCCTTTCGTAGGGCGAATATTGGATTGGCATAAAGCAAAAACTGGCAAAGATAACTTTGCAGGGTGTGAAGATCCAGGTGTTATGTCAGTAACCAAAATCTACAATTATTTTAAAGAAAAAGGATTTAAAACTGAAGTCATGGGTGCAAGCTTTAGAAATATAGATGAAATAAAAGAATTAGCAGGATGTGACCTTCTAACTATTGCTCCAAAATTTTTAGACGAACTTAATAGAGAGGAAGGAGAATTAATTAAAAAATTAGATGAAGATACTCAATCCCATAGTTCTATTGATTATAAATTTGATGAGAGAGACTTTAGATTAAGTATGCTAGAGGATCAAATGGCAAGTGAAAAGCTTAGTGAAGGAATAACAGGCTTCAGCAAAGCAATAGAAGAATTAGAAGAGTTGTTATTAAAAAGACTTTCAGAAATTAATAATCAAAAATTAATTTCGACAACTCAGATTTAATTTTTATTAAAACATAAAATTAATCTTTGCTTTTGGTTAGAAGTCTCTTGATAACTCTCATCGCAATGTCTTCATAATTCATTTGACCAGATAATATTTGAGCAATACGTTGAGGGGCTGTTTTCCTCTTAACACCTAATTGATAGCCAGTTCTTGGGAATCTATAAAATATTTGAGCAATCCTCTTTCCCCATGCCATGGATTTTCCCCATTCATTATTAATGTTTGTTGAATAATTATTTAAATTATTATTATTTTTGGACAAACACTCGTCAATACTTTCTGCAGCAAAATAACTACTAATTAGAGAAGGTCTAATACCTTCCGCCAAAAACGGATCGCAAAGTGAGGCTGCATCCCCCACCGCAATTACCCTATCTCCATTGAGCTTGTTTTGACCATTCCAAATTCTTAGTTTTTTATGAACCACCTTAAAAGATAAATCTTCAAATCCGAAACTTTTTATTACTTTGTTATTGAGGTCTTTATTTTCTAGAAGTTTATTATTTATAAAAGTGCCTAAGCCAATATTCACACTGTCTTTTAATGGGAATGCCCAAGCAAATCCATATTTAACAAATCCAAACTCAAATCTAACTGAATCTTTAGGAATATTCCCTAATCCTTTTAACCTCAAGGCGATAGTATTGGCAAATTTTGGCTTTCTTGGACCTAAGTTGAAATATCCAGCCCATTTAGATTGTGAACCGTCGGCAATAACAAGAAATTTAGATTTATATGTAACTTTATTGCTGCATTTTATTATCCAATTCTTATTTCGCTGCGTTATTTTTTCGACCTGTACTGGTCTTAATATCTCACCTCCATATTTTATAGCTTCATCAAGTAATAATTTATCTAATTTTTCTCTTCTAATTATCCAAAAAGGTGATTCACCACTAAGGTCAGCAATAACATTATCAGATGCCTCCCATCTGAATTCAACAGTCCTGATTTTAGATTCTATTGATTCATCTATATCTAATGGGAGATATTTTTTCATTGAGGATGCCATCCCTCCTGCGCATGGCTTTATACTTCCAGATACCTCCTTCTCTATAATTAAAACTGAATAGCCCTTTTTTGATAAGTTAAGTGCTGTAGAAGATCCTGAGAGACCTCCTCCAATAATTATAATGTCGAATTCCTTCAAACTTTTAGAATTTCTTTCTCCTTTTCAGATAATTTGTTTTCTATTAAAGAAATATATTTGTCAGTAAATTTTTGTATCTCTAATTGATTATCTCTTGATACATCTTTTGATATTAAACCTTCTTTCTCATCTTTTTTCTCTTTGTCAACAGCATCCCTTCTAATATTTCTTAGCGCTACTTTACCTTCCTCTGCATATTTAGAAGCTAACTTGCAAAACTCTTTTCTTCTTTCTTCAGTTAATGGTGGGACATTTATTCTTATCACCTTCCCATCATTGTTGGGAGTGATACCTAAATCACTAACTGAGATTGCTTTTTCAATAGTTTGTAAGGAAGAAATATCAAATGGTTGTATTGAAATTGTTTGTGAATCGATAGTTGATATTGAGGCAAGTGATTTGATGGGGGTTTCCGCTCCATAATATTCAACACTTATTCTGTCTAATAATGATGCGTTAGCCCTCCCCGTCCTAATGGTGTTAAAGTTTCTTTGAGTGGCTTCAACACTTTTGTTCATACTAGATTGAATTTCTTGTTCTTTCATAATTAGAAATAATTAACTTATTAAAGAGCCTATACACTCTCCGTCAACAGCTCTGGAGATATTACCTTTTTTAAAAATATCAAAAACCATAATTGGAATATTATTATCTTTGCATAGAGCAATAGCAGTACTGTCCATCACAGCGATTTCATCACTAAGAACCTGTTGATAAGTTAGAGAAGAATACTTTTTTGCTTCTTTAAATTTATTAGGATCACGATCATAAACCCCATCAACTTTTGTCGCCTTCATAACAACTTCAGCATTTATTTCGGCGGCCCTTAAAGCGGCAGTTGTATCTGTAGTGAAAAATGGATTTCCACAACCACCTCCAAAAACTACAACTCTTCCTTTCTCTAAATGTCTCATTGCTCTTCTTCTAATATAAGGTTCAGCAATTTCTTGCATCTCTATAGCTGTTTGTACTCTAGTTTCTACCCCAACTCTCTCTAATCCATCTTGAAGGGAAATAGCATTCATCACTGTTGCTAACATTCCGACATAATCAGCTGTAGCTCTGTCCATACCATCAGCAGAACCTTTTAGCCCTCTAAATATGTTGCCACCCCCGACAACTATTGCAAGTTGAACTTTATTTGCAATTACCCTCTCAACATCTTCAGCTATTGATTGAACTATCGCAGGGTCTATACCGTACGGTTTATCTCCCATTAGTGCTTCACCACTAAGCTTTAAAAGTACTCTTTTGTAAGTCATTCAATAATCATACTTTTAAGACCTTAGCAAGTAAATATACAGAATTTCTTTTTTAGGTTAATAATACTTCCGTCTTTAAACAATTCTCAATCGAAAACCAGAAAAACAAATAAAGTTCCTTCGAAATTCTAAAACTCCACACATGCTTGAGCTTTTATTCCTTGCTCCTTAAAAGGATGCCTAATTAATTTCATCTCTGTTACTAGATCAGCTTGATTAATGATTGATTCGGAAGCTCCTCTTCCAGTTAAAACTATGTGATTTTTTCTATTATCTAGACTCTTTACAAATGCAATTATTTCTTCTGGAGAAAGATATCCAAGTTTGGTTGCGATATTAATTTCATCAAGGATTATAAGTTTATATGATTCATCTTTTATGAATTTTTTAGCTACATGCCAAGCTTCTTTAACTAATACTTCGTCCCTTACCCTATCTTGTGTTTCCCAAGTAAATCCCTCTCCTAAAGCGTGCCATGAAATATTTGATGATAAATTTTTAAGAGCTTTTTCTTCACCGGTAGTCCAACCACCTTTAATAAATTGAATAATTGCGACTTTATGACCATGTCCAATAGTTCTTAAAGCCATTCCTAAAGAAGCAGTTGTTTTCCCTTTCCCATTTCCAGTAAAAACAATTAATAAACCTTTTTTTGTTTTCCTTACTTGTAATCTCTTTGATTGAATATCTTTTCTTTTTTGCATTCTTTTTTTATAAAGATTCTCATCAGTTTCAGGAGATAACTTGCCTCCTATTCCAAGTTCTTTAGCCTGAATATCAAGACTAATTATATTTTTTGAAGGGGGTTGTTTCTCATCAGCCATAAAATAACTTTTAATTTTGATTATACTGATTTAAAAATTTTCGAGTTTTTTATATTTTGAAAGTGCATTATTAACAGCTTGTTGCTGATCTCGTTTCGTTATCCAGTGATGATAGGTTTGAGTATGTAGGCTAACGGAATGTCCCATCATCCTTGCTGCAACTGTATCAGGTAGATCATAAAAAATTGTCCTTACGGCCCATGCATGTCTTAGGTCATAAGGTTTTATTTTAAGGGAATAACGTTTAAATTGATCAGTTATTTTTTTCCCAATATTTTGCAAAGTTGTAACTCTAAGATCTCTATTAATTTTTGGAAGTAATTCTGGATCTTTGCCTAATTCACAAAGTTCAAATTTATCTACCCATTTGGGATGAAAGGGCCAAACCTGATGTTCTCCTGTTTTAGTAGTAGGCAAAACTCTAATGATTTTGTCTCCATAATTGGTTAAGGAGCTTAAATCACAAAAAAATACTTCATGATTTCTTAAACCATATGTGGCCATAAGCCCGAAAACATATTTCCAGGATTTGTTTGGTATCTTATCCCATATACTTTCAATTATCTCGTCAGTAGGAAGATCCCTAAAGCTTGCTTTATTCAGTCCATAACCTTTAGCCATTAATTTCCAATCTTCAGGAAGTTTATGTTCTAAAAATTTTGCCAAAACACCCAGTGAAGTCGCGCATTGTTTTCTGCTTCTACTCCCTTCTTTATAAGTTTTTAAAGTGGATGTAAAAATATTATCTAAATTTTCAGTATTCGTATCATTTTGGATAGATATCATTCTATTAATGTAGGGCTTATAAGAGCTTCTCCAAGTTGTTTTTCGAGTGCTTGTTAAGTATTCGTTTTTATTCTCCCTAAAAAAATAATTCTCAAAATCATTAAGTCTAGTTAAAAATTTAAATTCATCTTTTAATTCCTTTTTATCAGAATTTTTTACCCAATTGATCCAATCAAATTGATTTAACTCTAATTGCAAAGTTATCAATTGTAATTTTTTCTTAGCTTCTTCTAAGCCATTAAAATCGGCTTTAAGTCCAAGAGATATTCGTTGAACCGTAAAGTCATTTTTATTATTTTTTGAAGGTAGTGAACCTCTGATGTTTAATGTCTCACCTCTTTTTTCAATTCTAAGTTTGCTTCCTTCAGTAGCAAATTTGTCATTGACATTATTAATTTCCTGAATTACGTTCATTAACTTATATAATTATCTTTATAATGACGTTCCAAATGTTTATTTTCAATCTCCATAAAATTTAAATGGAAAAAGTAGGCGTCTTATTGATGAATCTTGGCGGCCCTGAAAGGATTACAGATGTAGGTCCATTTTTATATAATTTATTTTCTGATCCTGAAATAATTAGGCTTCCCGTCCCAGCATTTCAGAAACCTTTAGCATGGTTAATAAGTACACTTAGAAGTACTACTTCACAACAGGCTTACCTTTCAATAGGGGGTGGATCACCTATTAGAAGGATTACGGAACAACAAGCTAGAGAATTACAAAGCAAATTAAGAGATCAAGGTTTAAATGTAACAACTTATATAGCTATGAGATACTGGCATCCTTTCACAGAATCAGCCATCGCTGATATGAAAGCAGATGGGGTAGATCAAATTGTCGTATTGCCTCTATACCCACACTTTTCTATAAGTACAAGTGGTTCGAGCTTTAGAGAATTAAAAAAATTAAGAGACTCTGATTCTGAGTTTAAAAAAATACCAATGAGATGTGTAAGGAGTTGGTTTAGTCAATCAGGTTACTTAAAATCCATGGTTGAGCTCATATCGGAACAAATTTCACTCTGTGAATCGCCTGATAGTGCACATATCTTTTTTACAGCTCATGGGGTTCCTAAAAGTTATGTGGAGGAAGCAGGAGATCCATATAAAGAACAAATAGAAGATTGTTCACTACTAATTATTGATGAACTTGAAAAATATTTAGGTCATACCAATCCCTACACTCTGTCTTATCAAAGTAGGGTAGGTCCAGTTGAATGGTTAAAACCGTACACAGAAGAAGTTTTGACAGATCTTGGCAAAGCTAAAGTAAATGATTTAATTGTAGTTCCTATAAGTTTCGTAGGAGAACATATTGAAACTTTACAGGAAATTGATATTGAATATAAAGAAATTGCTGAGAAAGCAGGCATTGTTAATTTTAGAAGGGTCAAAGCATTAAATACACATCCTACATTTATTGAGGGTTTGAGTGATCTAGTTGTTTCTTGTTTAGAAGGACCGATGATTAATATAGAGAAAGCTTCTGAATTGCCTGAGAAAGTTAAATTATACCCTCAGGAAAAATGGCAATGGGGTTGGAATAATAGTTCAGAAGTTTGGAACGGTAGGGTTGCTATGATCGTCTTCCTTATACTTTTTATTGAACTTATCTCAGGTTCTGGGCCTCTTCATAAGTTAGGGATTTTATAAATTTAATATTATTAAAAAAGATCTAAAACTATATCAAGAGCAAATAAATTTCTAAGTAATCTTTGACATTACATTTCCAAAATGGGCAATATTTTTTAATTAAGTTTATTATTTAAATAGATTTATTTTCTTTAGTGACACTTACTTCGACATCTTTATCAAAAGATGATTCAGAAAAAAATTACCCCATATGGATTACAGGTGCTGAAGCACTTATGGATTCACTAAAAGTTCATGATGTAAAAGTGATATTTGGATATCCAGGCGGCGCCATACTCCCTATTTATGATGCAGTACATAAAGCAGAAAATGATGGATGGTTAAAACATTACATGGTAAGACATGAGCAGGGAGGATCCCATGCTGCAGATGGATATGCCAGGTCAACAGGTGAGGTAGGGGTTTGTTTTGGTACTTCAGGTCCAGGGGCTACGAATTTAGTAACTGGTATTGCTACAGCTCAAATGGATTCAGTTCCCTTGGTAGTAGTTACTGGCCAAGTTCCAAGACCTGCTATTGGAACAGATGCTTTTCAAGAGACTGATATTTTTGGAATTACACTCCCTATCGTTAAACATTCATGGGTTGTAAGAGATCCGTCTGATATAGCAAAAGTAGTTTCAGAAGCGTTTTTTATTGCTTCTTCTGGAAGACCTGGCCCAGTTTTAATTGATATACCAAAAGATGTTGGTCAAGAATTCTTTAATTATGAAAGAATTTTACCTGGTGAGATTATTCCTAAGGGTTTTAAAAGGAATGGAGAAATTAACGACTCTGATATCAAAAAGGCTATTGAATTGATTCAAGAATCTTCAAGACCTTTGTTATATGTAGGAGGTGGAGCAATATCTTCAGGTGCTCATGAGGAACTAGAAACCTTAGCTAATAATTATCAAATTCCAGTAACCACTACTTTAATGGGGAAAGGGGTCTTTGACGAAAGGGATGTCTTATCAGTTGGGATGTTGGGAATGCATGGAACCGCATATGCAAACTTTGCAGTCACGGAATGCGATCTTTTGATTGCTGTAGGTGCGAGATTTGATGATAGGGTTACTGGGAAATTAGATACATTCGCTCCATCTGCAAAGGTTATTCATATTGATATCGATCCTGCAGAAGTTAATAAAAATAGACGTGTTGATGTTGCTATTGTTTCGGATGTAGCTAAAGCTCTTTCAAAAATTAATGAAAAATCCTTTATTAATAAAATCTCCTGTAATACAAAAAATTGGCTAGAAAAAATTAATTTTTGGAAAAATAAGCATCCTTTATTTGTTCCTCCAGAAGAAGGTGAAATTTATCCTCAAGAAGTTCTTTTGAAAGTAAGAGATTTTTCTCCTGAAGCCTTCATCACAACTGATGTAGGTCAACATCAAATGTGGGCTGCTCAGTATCTAAGAAATGCTCCGAGAAGATGGATAAGTAGTGCTGGTTTAGGAACGATGGGCTTTGGATTGCCTGCAGCCATGGGAGTAAAGGCTGCTCTGCCTAACGAGGAGGTTATCTGCATAGCTGGAGATGCAAGTGTTTTGATGAACATACAAGAATTGGGTACTTTATCTCAATATGGTTTAAATATTAAATTAGTGATCATAAATAATCGCTGGCAGGGGATGGTAAGACAGTGGCAAGAAAGCTTTTATGATGAAAGGTACTCCTCCTCTGATATGAGTTGTGGAGAACCTGATTTCGTTAAACTCGCGGAATCGTTTGGAGTAAAAGGGTTCTTAATTTCAGAGAGGAAACAATTATTAAATGAGTTTAAATCTGCTTTAGATTTTGATGGGCCAGCCTTAATTAATATACGAGTGAGGAGAGGTGAAAATTGCTATCCAATGGTTCCTCCAGGTAAAAGTAATGCTCAAATGGTGGGTTACGTGAACAGTGAAAGCTGATTTTTATACAAATATACAAAATAAAAATTATTAACTGAATTAATATAGATCCTTAAATTGAAAAAAATAACTTCTTTTTTAATTATTTTTCTTCTTGTTGTTTTATATCCAATTAGAACTTATTCTGCCGAAATTCTTCAGATAAATAACTCAAGTAGTATTTTAGTAGGAGATCAAAATAGAGATCTTCCAATCAAATTATTTTGTGTAGAAATAAACAATGAAGACGATGAAAAAATTGCTTTAAACCTACTTAAGAAAGAATTTCCGAGAGGAAGTAAAGTTAAAATAAAACCAATTGGTTTCAAAGAAAATATATTAATAGCTAAGGTTTTTGATATTAATGAAACTAAAGAAATGTCAGATTTATTATTTGCAAAAAACTTATCAAAGGAGACCTGTCAAAATTAAAATTTGCTAAGAACTTATAAAATTCCATTGCCGTAAATATGTTTTAGTTCTTCTCCAAGAATGAAAGTTATGATTTGATTCATATGTGCATAAGTTAGAAATATCAATATTTTTATTGGATATATTTTCTTTTAAAAGTTCAATATGAGCATACTTTTTAATATTTAAAGGAATTAAATTGTTTTTTTGTAATTTTACTGACTCTTTTGATTTTAGTGATATCTCCATAGAATTTGAAAATAAAATTGATTCTTTAGAAACAGCGTTTTTATGAAAATTTTGAAGAGTTTTTTTATCAATTAGATAATGTTTTTTTGATATTGATGGACCTATTGCGACAAGCATATCTTCTTTTGAACATCCTTTATCATAAAAGATTTTGATGAGTTTTTTTATTATTTTGTTTTCTAACCCCTTTCTTCCGCAATGTATTGCAGCAACTAGTCTTTTCTTCTTGTCAGCAAATAAAATAGGCATACAATCTGCGGTGTATATCCATAAATTTTGATTTTGTTGATCAGAAACTATTCCATCAGCCTCTACTCTTTCCTTCTCTGGAGTCTTTGATCCGACAACTATTTGATTGCTGTGTATTTGATTTAAAACGCAATTCTTATTGTTTAACTTAAGACGATTTGATAAAAGTGAAAGATTGATTTCAGAACTCGTTTTGTTAAAAAAACCATGTTTAAAGTTATTTTCAAGAAGAGTAGGAGATGAATAATATTTTAATTTTTTGTCTTTTATCGCAAACTCATTTTCTTGAAAATATTTTTGGCTAAAAGACATGATATTAGCCTTATGAAATTAGTTCAACATCTTTTAAAATCCAAAAACCAGCAAATTTTTCAATAAATGGAGTTGATTGTATGGATATAAACTGATAACCATTAGAATCTTTTTTAGTTTGAGTGAATTTATCATTTAATAACTTGGCATCTTTTTCTTGTAAATCTGTTACTAACCATTTATCATCTTCTGAGGCTTCAAGTATAAGTTGATTCTGTTTTATTAGCAGCTTGACGGGCTCTAAACTACTAAACCAAGCGGCAAGAGCAAGTGATCTGTCTTTACTAAAAAGTCTAAGGCCAGGTACTAAGTTTTCATTTTTTATTGAACTCTGGATTGGGAAAATATCTCCAAATTCAATAGGCCAATTTTTAGCTAATTTTAATTCCTCTATAGATATTTCCGAGATTGTTAATGCATCACCTCTCACAGCCTCAGGCAAAGGTTTAGGATCATTAGAAATATTAGAGGTAAAGGTTGGAGCTAATACTCCTCTTACATATCCTTTCTCTAAAGGATATATCTCTTGTTCGAGAAATTCGATTCTGTCAAATAATTCATAAGTCCTTCTGCTAACAAGAGCTTCAATTCCTAAATTCTCAATAGATTTTTTAATTATTGATTTCATTGATGCTCTCCAAAATCTTATTTTAAATGGCTTTGCCCAACCTTCTCTTTCTGCATCATTCAGAGCTTCATTTAAAGCTTTTGTAAGCCATATTGAATTAACTTCGTTAGCGGGACATACTTTATTCCACAAGAATATTTTCTCTGTTTTAAAGCTTTTTGAAGATGAAATAATTAATTCCCATCTTTTTTTACCATTGTTTTCGATAATTGGCCTCGAATAAAAGTCCAACTCCCAATCTGATATCTTTAATTCTTTATTCGAAATTATTTTTTCATTGATGGTCATTTTTCTAAATCTTTTTTATCAAAAAGTGACTTAGTTTTTAAGGACCTTTCAGAGGCTTCAATCATAACTTTTTCTTTATCAATGATTAATTCTCCAGGAGTGTTTTCTAATAAGGCTGTATTTAAACCAATTCTTCCTCTTTCCAAGTCAATTTCTGTTATTAGTGCCTTTATAACCTCACCCTCCAAGAAAATCTCTCTTAAATTTCGGATGGATCCATTTGTTATGGAGGATTGATGAAGAAGCCCGCTTGCCCCTCCTAAATCAACAAAGAAGCCATATGGTTTTATTGCTAAAACTTCACCCTCAATTAATTGTCCTAATTCTAGATCTGCAAATTTTGAGACTAATAGTGCTTTTTTTTCTGATAAAACAAGTTTCCGTGTCTCAGGATTTACCTCTAAAAATGCAACTTTTAAATTTTTACTAACTAAAGATTGATAATCTTGACCATTTTCAAGTTGTGAACGTGGAATAAATCCTCTTAATCCATCAACATCGCAAGTAAGTCCTCCTCTATTAAAACCATTAATTGTAACTTGTATTAATTCTCCATTTTTCGCAGAATTTGCAACTTTTTCCCAACTTTGTCTAAGTATTAATGCTCGTGCACTTACTGTGACCATACCATCAGCATTCTGTTCTTTTATTACTAAAACTTCCATTTCTAAACCAATTGTAAATTTTTCTTTGAAATTTGTAATTACTCCTAATCCACATTCTTTTTTTGGCATGAAACCAGGTGCTTTGCCACCAATGTCTATATACAAACCATCACTTTCTAATGCTATTACTTTCCCCTTAATTGTCTCTCCTGTTGCACCTATCGGTTCATTCTCGTTTAACGCTTCAAGAAAGGCACTTTCATCAAAATCAAATTCATCAACTTTTCTTTCTATGATGAAATCCTCATCTTCATCTTGAAATATTAGAGGTTTTTCTAACTCTTTATAACTTATATTTTCAAGGTCAATATTATCAGAATAACTTTCTTTTACTTCACTTATTGGGGCTTCAAAAATTTTAGGCTTTACAGCATTGATGTCAGTTTTGACTTCTTTTGTAGAATTTTGATGACCATTAACTACTTCTTCCTTCTTACTAATAGTATCCTTTTTGCTTATGTGAAGGACTTGAAGTGGCTTCTTAACATTGTTTATGTCGCCCTTATTTTTCTTATAATTTTGGGCATCTTTATCACTAACTCCCTTCATAGGTAAAATAAGAGTAATTTAATATTAACTTATTCTAAATGTTAGTACTCACAATTAAAAATAATGAACTTTAAATCAATACCTAGCGAATTTGAGTATTTATCATGGCCTGAAGTAAAAAATATTTCAAAAGACATAAGATCAACAATTATCTGGCCATTTGGAGCGGTAGAACAACATGGCCCTCATTTACCTTTGGCTACAGATAGTATTTTTGTTGATGAGATAATTTGCGAAGTTTTTAAATTAATTCCGTCTGACACACCTATAAAAAAACTTCCAACTCAATATATAGGTTTTTCTCCAGAACATAAGGGATTTGATGGAACTATATCTCTTTCTTCAAATTTAATAACTTTATTAATAAAAGAAGTTGGAGTCCAATTAGCGGATATGGGGTTTAAAAGATTGATATTAATAAATGCGCACGGAGGTCAAATTTCCTTACTTAACACCGCAGCAAGAGAATTAAGAAGCGTTGCTCCTAAACTTTCAATCTTCCCTTGCTTTTTATGGAAAGGAGTTGATGGATTAACTGAACTTTTAACAAAAAATGAAATTGAGAATGGATTACATGCATCCTTAGCCGAAACTAGTTTGATGATGGCTTTAAAATCTAATCTTGTGGGAGATGAAAGACCTTGTGAAGGTATTGAAATGCAAATTCCAGAGGGTTGGAGTTTGGAGGGAAATGCTCCAACTGCTTGGTTTACAGAAGATTTAAGTAAATCTGGAGTAATAGGAGATAGTAAAGGGTCAAATAAAGAGCTTGGAAATAGTTTAAAGAGCTTACTAGTCAATCACTGGTTTAAATTAATTATGAATCTTATGAAATCAGACTGGCCAAATTCAATGTAAATAATCATTATTAATCAATAATATCGTTTAACAATTGAAACTATTTTCATCATATTTAAATAAACTCACTATAATTGTGTAAAACTTAGGCATAATGAGCTAAAGATTACTGACATGCAAACACTCGAATCTAATAAAAAAACTAGTCTAGAAAACTCTATTGATTTACCTGACTTTACTACCGATTCTTACAAAGACGCTTATAGCAGGATAAATGCAATAGTTATTGAAGGTGAACAAGAAGCTCATGATAATTACATTTCCTTAGCAACATTAATTCCCAACGAATTAGAAGAGTTAACCAAACTAGCAAAAATGGAGCTTAAGCACAAAAGAGGCTTTACTGCATGCGGAAGAAATCTAGGTGTTCAAGCTGACATGATTTTTGCTAAAGAATTCTTTTCCAAATTACATGGTAATTTTCAAGTTGCGTTATCTAATGGCAAGACAACTACATGCCTATTAATACAGGCAATTTTAATTGAAGCTTTTGCTATATCTGCTTATCACGTTTACATAAGGGTTGCTGATCCTTTTGCGAAAAAAATTACCCAAGGTGTTGTTAAAGATGAATATCTTCATTTAAACTATGGACAAGAATGGCTAAAAGAAAATTTAGAGACTTGTAAGGAAGAGCTAATAGAAGCAAATAAGGTTAACCTTCCACTAATTAAGAAGATGTTAGATCAAGTCTCGGAAGATGCTTCAGTATTAGCTATGGATAGGGAAGAATTAATGGAAGAATTCATGATTGCCTACCAGGATACACTTCTTGAAATAGGTTTAGATAATAGAGAAATTGCAAGAATGGCAATGGCTGCTATTGTCTAATTCATTTATAGATTTAATAAGTCGATTTAAAAATATTTTTTATCTATTTAGTTAATAGCACTGTGCTATTGTTCATATCAATATATAGATTCCATTAATAAGGTAATCAATGTTTGGGCTAATAGGTCATTCAACTAGTTTTGAAGATGCAAAAAGAAAGGCTTCATTATTGGGCTTTGATCATATCGCTGATGGTGACTTGGATGTATGGTGCACAGCTCCACCTCAACTAGTGGAAAATGTAGAGGTTAAAAGTGCTACAGGGATATCAATAGAAGGTTCTTATATTGATTCATGTTTCGTTCCTGAAATGCTTTCAAGATTTAAAACGGCAAGAAGAAAAGTATTAAATGCAATGGAGTTAGCTCAAAAAAAAGGTATTAATATTACCGCTTTGGGAGGATTCACTTCTATCATCTTTGAAAATTTTAATCTCCTTCAACACAAGCAGATTAGGAACACATCACTAGAGTGGGAAAGATTTACTACTGGGAATACTCATACTGCGTGGGTTATTTGCAGGCAATTGGAGATGAATGCTCCTAAAATTGGAATTGATCTTAAAAGTGCAACAGTTGCTGTAGTTGGTGCTACGGGTGATATAGGCAGCGCTGTTTGTCGATGGTTAGTTAATAAAACAGGTATTAGGGAACTTCTTTTGGTAGCTAGGCAAAAGGAACCTTTAGATTCTTTGCAAAAAGAATTAGATGGTGGAACTATCAAAAATCTAGAGGAAGCATTACCTGTCGCAGATATTGTTGTATGGGTAGCAAGTATGCCAAAGACTATGGAAATCGATGCCAATAATCTTAAACAGCCATGTTTAATGATTGATGGAGGGTATCCAAAGAATTTAGATGAAAAATTTAAAGGTAACAATATACATGTTATCAAAGGAGGTATAGTAAGGTTCTTCAATGATATAGGTTGGAATATGATGGAACTAGCGGAAATGCAAAATCCTCAGAGAGAAATGTTTGCATGTTTTGCAGAAGCAATGATTTTAGAATTTGAAAAATGTCATACAAACTTTAGCTGGGGAAGAAATAATATATCTCTTGAGAAAATGGAGTTTATTGGAGCTGCTTCTGAAAAGCATGGCTTCTCTGCCATTGGCCTAGATAAGCATCCAAAAGTACTAGCAGTTTGAATTATGCCGAGACGTTATCTTCTTGATTTTGAAAAACCTCTTGTAGAGCTTGAAAAGCAAATAGAGCAAATTAGAGAATTAGCAAGAGATTCAGAAGTAGATGTTAGTCAACAGTTACTACAACTAGAAACACTTGCTACAAGAAGAAGAGAGGAAATTTTTAGATCTCTTACACCTGCTCAGAAAATACAAGTAGCTAGACATCCACAAAGACCAAGTACTTTGGATTTTATTCAAATGTTTTGTGATGATTGGATTGAGTTACATGGAGACAGAAATGGAGGAGATGATATGGCTTTAATTGGAGGTTTAGGTTCGGTGAATAATCAACCGGTCCTTTTATTGGGTCATCAGAAAGGAAGAGATACGAAGGAAAATGTAGTTAGAAACTTTGGAATGGCAAAACCAGGAGGTTATAGAAAAGCTTTAAGGTTAATGCAGCATGCTGATAGATTCTCATTGCCTATTCTTACTTTTATTGATACCCCTGGGGCATATGCTGGTCTCTCTGCAGAAGAACAAGGTCAAGGAGAAGCTATAGCTAGAAACCTAAGAGAAATGTTTGGTTTCAAAGTCCCAATAATTGCTACTATTATCGGCGAAGGGGGGTCTGGCGGAGCTCTCGGAATTGGGGTAGCTGATAGGCTATTGATGTTTGAACATAGTGTTTATACTGTTGCTAGTCCAGAAGCTTGTGCCTCAATTCTTTGGAGAGATGCTGCAAAAGCTTCTGAAGCTGCAACTGCGTTAAAAATAACTGGAAAAGATCTTCTTGAATTAGGTGTAATAGATGAAGTTTTATCAGAACCAGCAGGGGGTAATAACTGGGCTCCTATAGAGGCTGGGAATACTCTAAAAGGTGCTATTGAGAGACACCTTAATGAATTATTGGGATTGAATAAAGAGAAACTTTTAGAACAAAGATATTCAAAATTCAGGGTTTTGGGCAAATTTATTGAATCAAATAATTTTGAAGAAATTCAGGAAGAATTACCTCAAATAACTGAATAAATTGAAATTAGCATTCATTACAGGAGCCACTAAAGGTATTGGGAGAGCTACAGCATTAACTTTCGCAAATGCTGGTTGGGATTTAATTTTACTCGCAAGAGATTTAGAGATGTTGGAAATACTTAGAGATGAATTATCAGATACAGGGTCAACAATTAATCTTGTTAAGTGTAATTTATCTAATTCAAATGAAATAGATAATTCAATTAATGAATCGATAAAAAAATATGGGTGCCCTTCCGTTTTAATAAATAACGCTGGATGTGCTTTTAATGGAAATCTAGTTGAAATGCCTTTGACAAAATGGCAAGAAATAATTCAAATTAACCTCACAAGTATATTTCAAATATGTAGTTTAATTGTCCCCAAAATGAGAAAAAATGGAGGCTTGATTATTAATGTCAGCAGTCATGCTTCTTATAATGCTTTCCCTCAGTGGGGTGCTTATTGTGTATCAAAATCTGCTCTAGCGATGTTTACAAAGTGTCTTAGAGAAGAAGAGAGATCTAACTCGATAAGAGCCTGCACAATTACTTTAGGATCAGTTAATACGCCTCTTTGGGAAACGGAATCAATTAAATCAGATTTCGATAGATCATCTATGCTTTCTTCTACTAACGTCTCAAATACAATTTTATATATTGCTGAACAACCAGGATCACAATTAATTGAAGACCTAACTCTTATGCCTGCAGGAGGTGCTTTTTAAACACCATAATTCCGATTTGAAATGTTTATAAAGTCACCTTTTTTTATTTTGTATGACCTCTTATGAACATTCAAATGTGATATAGTGTATAGGCAATATACCTTCTAAGTAGATAAAGTAATTAAGTTTGCAGACTATTTTCTGATAACAATTCTATGACCTCTACATTACCTAACGACAATCTTAAGAAAAATTTTGGTGATCAAATTAGCAATAAATTAATTTCTGAAATAATCAGGGATCGAATTAAATTAAACAAAAAAAGATTCCACGCTAATGATAATATTTCTGACTTCATCAATCCTGGAGAACTAGAAATTCTACAGAAAGAAGTTGCTTCTAAAGTTAGAGATTTATTGAAGTCTTTGGTAATAGATATCGATAATGATCATAACTCTCAAGAGACTGCTGAAAGAGTTGCAAAAATGTATTTACAAGAAGTTTTTAAAGGTAGATATCATAAAAGGCCTAATGTTACAGACTTTCCTAATGCTAAAAAATTAGATGAAATTTATACTTTAGGGCCAATAAGTGTTCGCTCTGCTTGCTCTCATCATATGGTTCCTATTATTGGTGATTGCTGGATTGGAATTAAGCCTGGAGATAAAGTAATTGGAATTTCAAAGTTTTCGAGAGTAGCTGACTGGGTCTTTTCTAGACCACATATTCAAGAGGAAGCTGTAATGATTCTGGCTGATGAGATTGAACGTTTATGTGAACCAAAAGGTTTAGCAATTCTTGTTAAAGCTAAGCACTATTGCATGTGTTGGAGAGGTGTAAAGGAACCCAACACTAGTATGATTAATTCTATTGTAAGGGGAGATTTTAGACATGATATAAGTCTAAAACAGGAATTCTTTGAACTAGTTAAACAACAACCTAATGGATTGTCCTGCTATTAAATTAGCTGAAAAAATTGATTAGTTATATTTTAAATTTATTACATAGGAGATATTTTATTTCTTTATTTCTTGAATAATTTGATTTGTTTTTTCTAGATCTTTGATCCCTGGGGAGGTTTCAACGCTACTAGAAATATCAATACCATTTGGTTTTATATTTTTTAGAATCTCACCTACCCATTCTATGGAAACGCCTCCAGCAATCCACCAAGGTTTGCTGAAACTTAAATCTTCTAAATATTGTTGTTTTATTCTTTTTCCCGAACCACCATATGTTTCTTTATTCCATGAATCTAAAAGTATTGC
The DNA here is from genome assembly GCA_003283445.1 of Prochlorococcus sp. AG-321-D23. Taxonomy (GTDB): domain Bacteria; phylum Cyanobacteriota; class Cyanobacteriia; order PCC-6307; family Cyanobiaceae; genus Prochlorococcus_A. Next base: position 19,631 of record QBXG01000001.1, read on the forward strand.
ATCTATAAAGTTTTCATAAGGTTTAATCTTTTCAAGATCTTTTTTATTTTTTATTCTAAAAGCTTTCCATAAGCCAACGTCCGGAATCCGTTTTTTTAATTTTTGACAATAATCAATATCCTCATCTCCATGGAGTTGAATTATAGTTTCGTTTGGTTCTCCTAAAAACCCTTTAATAATTGAATCAATAGGACTATTTTTTACAACTGAAACTCTCTCAATATTTGGATATAAATCTTTTAAAGTTTTGAAGATTACTTTTTTCTTTTCTGGGGAGATATATCTTGGAGATTCATCCACTGAAATGATACCTATTGCATTAGTTCCTAATTCGGCTACTTGAACAGCTTGTTCAATGGAAGTTATTCCGCAAATTTTAACTAAAGTTTTGGTCTCAAGCATATCTTTATCTTATAGGTAGAATTAATATTATTTGTAAATATAACGGAGATTATTTTTGAGGAGTTTGCAAATTTTTAAAATAAGGGGAATTCCCTTTAAATTACATCCTTACTGGTTTGCAATCCTTTTTTTATTTTCATGGAGTATTTCTAATCAAGTTAATTTAACTTCTGGTGAAATTTATAATATTAAGGAAGCTTGGTTAATTGGTTTCTTAACTTCTTTTTTTTTATTAAGCACGATCATATTCCATGAGGTCTTCCATACTTTTGTTTCGTTAAATCAAGGAGTAAAAATAAATAATATTACCTTTTACTTCTTAGGAGCAGTTTTGCAAATAGAAAAGGATTGTCAAACAGCTTTGGGTAATATAAAAATCTCGATAGTTAGGCCTTTATTATGTTTCTCGACTGCATTAATTCTTATTTTCATTAGTAATCCTACTGAATCCAACGAACAAATATTCACAAATGTATTGAACAGAGTAGCAATATTAAATCTTTTTCTAGGCTTTTTAAACTTAATTCCTATTGGATCTTTAGATGGAGGTAATTTGTTGAGGAGTACTATTTGGTATTTTTCAGGAAGTAAAAATAAAGGAAGAAATTTTTTAAATAAATCAACTTTAATATTATCTATTTTAGTTTTTCTTTTAGGAATTATATGTTTATTTAGTTTCAATTTTTACTATGGTTTATTACTTACTTTTTTAGGATTATTTGGTATTAATTCATCAAAGTCTGAAAATCAATTTTTTAAAATTGAAAATATTTTAAAATTAAGTAAGGTTTCTGACCTTAAGTTAAAGCCATTACGAAAAATTGAATTCAATTCAAGTTTGGTGGAGTTAAATAATCTGATTAAAAGTAAAAAAGATAAAAAAGATAAATATTTGTTTTTGACTAATAATGGAAGATGGGATGGCTTTATCGATGAAAAAATTTTAAAATCTGTTTCAGTAAAAAAATGGGACCGGACTTTTGTTGACGATTTTAGGAAGCCAATTAAGAAGTTTGAGAGTTTAAATTGTAATGCTGAATTATGGAGAGCTATTGAAAAAATAGAGAATTCTAATGAAGGTATAGTACTTGTACTCAATTCTGCTGATATACCACTAGGAATTGTTGACAGAAATAAAATTGGTTATTTTGTGTTCAATAAATTAGGTTTAAATTTACCTTCGAATTTGATCAGCAAATTCAATAATAAGGATCAGTATCCACTGGGAATTGAATTACCCAAAATCATAAAATTAATGAGAAAAAAAGGAGAAATTGAATAAATTCAAGTCACAATAATTCTTTAATCTCATCTTTTTCATAGCAGATTTTTTCAATTTTTAGATTTGATTTGGATCGTAAAAATGAATTCATCAAATATTTAATTATTTCCTCATTAGTAAGATTTAAATTAATCTTTTTGGGAGGCTCTTCTCTAAATAATTTGAACCACAAGTCTCTTGGGGGGTTAAGTTGTATTTCCCCATGCTGAAGAAATGCTCCTTTCTTTCTGTATTGAGCGCTTCCAATGCGTTTAAATCCATATTGATCAACTAAATCTGATACATAGGATGATCCAAAACAGTTTTCTTGAATTATTGATTTTCTTAAAGTTCCTTTTTTTAAACCTAAACCTAATTCATTAAAACTTTTAATTAACCAATTATTTACAAGCTCATAACTGAAGATCTTATAAGAAGGTTTTTTAAATGTTAAAGCGTATGTTATCCCTCCAGAATGAAGTACTGCTCCACCTCCTGAGGGTCTCCTTACGACTTTAATAATGCCATCCTCTAATAGCTTTTCCCAATGAGGCGGAATTACTTTTTGATGATAACCAAGAGAAATCCAATCTCCCTCCCAATGATAAAACCTTAATGTAAAAAGAATTTCAACTTTTGAAATAGTTTTTTCTAAAAAATGCAAATCTAGAGCCATTTGTTCAACTCCAGTTAATTTCATTGTTGAAATAATTAAAGCTTGATTATCTATTCTCAAAACTATTTTTTGATTTAATTACGTAACAGCATTTTGTAATAGTCTATCAATTTTTCACTTTTGGGTAGAGAATATAGAAAATAAATATGTATTTATTATGGAGCCATCTCAATCAATCAATTTAATAATACTTGGTCTTATTGTGGTAATGCATGCAGGTGTATTAGCTTTAAGACTTGGCATAAGTTTAGCTAGAACCTAAAAACTAATTTTGATTATAAAAAACTTTATGTTATTAATTAGAGAAGACTTTTATTCTTAAGTCTTTTATTTAATTTTTTAAAAATAATTTGCCTAGACATTATCGTAAAAGTACTGCTACGGATAAAAGATCTGTAGCATCTGCTATTGAGATAAACTATAAAGAACAAGAAGATTTTGTAAGCTCTGTTTTTCTAGGGTTAAAAGTTTGTTTTTCTCTTTTAGCAATTGTGAGTTTATTAAAAATTGGATATAGCTCAAAAGTTAGATTAACTAGATTGAGGGAGATTAAAAATTCTTATTTATATGAAAAATCAAGGTTTGATGGTTTAAGTCGTAGATTTGATGATTTAATCTCTTTAGAGGGCGAGCAAAGATTTATGAAGGATCAAGATCAAATGATTTCTAGAGACATAATCAGAGTAATATGGCGTTGATAAGTATGATTATAAGGTCATTTAATTATCGAATTTTTTAATTAATTTTTAGAGCTTGTGGGTAAGAGTATTAAGGGGTTAGTCCTAATAACAGGAACAACGTCAGGAGTAGGATTAAACACCTTAAAACCTTTGTTGAGATTTGGATGGGAAGTTATAGCGGTAAATCGCTCAAACAAAAGGGCATTAGAAATAGCTCAGCAATCTTTAACAGATTCTCAAATAAAAAATATTCATTTTATAGAAATTGATTTATCTGATTTAGACGATGTAAGAAATGGTTGTAATGAGATATTGAAAAAATTTAAAAAACCCATAAATTCTATTATTTGTAATGCTGCAGTTTATAAACCAAGATTACGGAAGCCTGAAAGGTCTCCCCAAGGATTTGAAAATTCTATGGCAGTTAATCATTTTGGTCATTTTCTCTTGATTAATCTTCTTATGGATAATATTTTGTCCTCTGAGAAGGAAATTGATTTAAATGGTAGAACTACTAAATTCAAGCCAAGAATAACAGTATTAGGAACTGTTACGGCAAACTATTCAGAACTAGGTGGAAGAATTCCGATACCTGCCCCAGCTGATCTTGGTAATTTATCTGGATTTAAAAATGGATTTTTATCTCCGATTAGCATGGCAAATGGAAAAAAATTTAAACCAGGGAAATCCTATAAAGATAGCAAACTTTGCAATATGGTAACAGTACAAGAATTATCAAAAAAATATTCTAAAGAAAGAATAATTATTAATTCTCTATACCCTGGATGCGTGGCCGATACAAAACTCTTTAGAGATACACCTTGGCTGTTTAGATTTTTATTCCCAATCTTTCAAAAATTCATCACAAAAGGATATGTATCTCAAAGATTAGCTGGAGAAAGAGTCGCTCAAGTAGCGACGCTTAAAGAATATGCTAAGCCGGCAGTCCATTGGAGTTGGGGAAATCGCCAAAAGTTAGGGAGAAAAGCTTTTTCTCAAAAATTGTCTAAGAGAATTATTGATTCAAATATTTCAAGACAAACTTATGAATTAACTAGAAAATTGGTTGGATTAGCTTAGGTAGTTAATCAAATCCTAATAAATCAAAAATTTCTCTATCTTTTAGTGGAGTACCCTCAAGTGGTTCCACATTGTCTAACATATTTTTAGCGAGAGATAAATATTCATTTTGCACCTCAACCACATCTTCAGTTGGTTCCATTTCAAAAATCGTACACTTTTTAAGTCTTGACCTTCTAATGGCATCTACATCTTTAAAGTGAGCCATAGTTTTTAAACCAGTTCTATTATTGAACTTATCAATTTGATCGGTATCTTTGGATCTATTTGCCACTACGCCACCTAATCTGACTTTATAATTTTTTGCTTTTGCTTGAATTGCAGAAACAATCCTATTCATTGCAAATATTGAATCAAAGTCATTAGCCGTAACAATTAGGCAGTAATTAGCGTGTTGTAAGGGAGCAGCAAAACCTCCACAAACGACATCACCCAAGACATCGAAAATAACTACATCGGTGTCCTCTAGTAAATGATGCTCTTTTAAGAGCTTTACTGTTTGTCCTGTTACATATCCACCACAACCTGTACCAGCGGGAGGACCTCCACTCTCGACGCACATTACTCCATTAAAACCTTCAAACATAAAGTCAGTAGGCCTTAATTCCTCACTATGAAAATCCACTTCCTCCAGAATATCAATGACAGTGGGAACCATCTTGTGAGTAAGAGTAAAAGTACTATCGTGCTTAGGGTCACATCCTATTTGTAGAACTTTTTTACCTAATTTTGAAAAAGCTGCTGAAAGGTTGGAAGAAGTTGTTGATTTACCTATACCCCCTTTGCCATATACAGCGATTACTAATGCTCCTTCTTCAATATTTACTTTTGGATCTTGCTTGACTTGAACACTGCCTTCTCCATCAAGAGGTTTATTTATTGTACTTGTCATTTAAAGCTGAAATTAACACGTTAATAAATACATTCTTGCAGGAATATGCTTCTAGAAATGTATTTCTCAACAAATAGTTATTTATTAAGATTAAAGATACAAGATATATGTTTATAGCTAGATATTCCGCGATTATTATTATTATTATGAGTGAAAATACTCATGTTAAAATAATAATTTATTTATAAGGATTAACCAAAATAGGCTTTTGCATCGTAAAGGGTCTCGTCGCTAATTTCAGGAAGACCTTTTGAAAGAGCATATTTCTCAGTATTTGATTTAACTTTACCTCTTACAAAAAATGGAACTTTTGTAAGTTCTGCTCTTCCAGAGTCTGTCCAAATTACAGTTCCCTTCTTTTGAATACTATTATCACTTCGCGCATGCTCATCTTCTTTATTCTCAGGACCCTTTGTAGCAGTATGACCAAGATGACTTTGATGGCCATCAACAAATTCGAAGTCATGTTTGAACATATCAATAAGATGTTCTTCAAGACCCATCATTAGAGGGTGAACCCAGTCGTCAAAAATCACATTTGCTCCTTCCCATCCCATTTGAGGGCTATATCTTGCAGGAACATCTTGAACATGCATTGGAGTACTAATTACTGAGCATGGGATACCAAGTCTTTTTGCGCTGTGTCTTTCCATTTGAGTCCCCAAAACTAATTCGGGGGATGCTTTTTTCATGGCATCTTCTACTTCTAGGTAGCTATTAGTAATTAGTGATTCTATATTTAAATCCTTAGCTGCGGCTCTTACTTGCCTTGCCATTTCTCTGCTGTAAGTTCCCAATCCTACTACCTCAAAACCTAGTTCATCTTTGGCAATTTTGGCAGCTGCGATAGCATGAGTACCGTCACCAAAAATAAAAACCCTTTTCCCCGTCAAATAATTTGAGTCAACAGACTTTGAGTACCATGGAAGTTTTGACTTATGCTCTAGTTCCTCTTGATTTGTTAATGGGAGGTCAAGTTTTTCATGAACTTCCTTAATAAAATTAATTGTATTTTTTATGCCGATTGGAATAGTAGTGGTATATTCCATTCCGCAATTACGCTTAAGCCATTCACAGGAAGTTTCAGCAATCTCGTGATAAAGGCAAATATTAACATCAGCATCAGTTAATCTTGCAATATCATCTGGACTTGAACCGAGTGGTGCAACAACATTAGTATCAATACCTTGCTCTGAAAGTATACGTTGAATCTCGATTACATCATCTCTGCATCTAAATCCTAATAAAGTAGGACCTAAAATATTTACTTTAGGTCTTCGACCTAAAGTTATCCATCTTTTAGGATTAATCTTTTCAATTTCGTTTACCTTATCTTTCAAAAGATTTCTTATAATTTGATAAAAGGTTTCTGAAGCACCCCAGTTTTCTTTTTTGCTATAGGCAGGAAGTTCAAGATTTACTATTGGGATATCAAAACCCATACCCTTAGCAAGAGCTCCTGGCTGGTCTTGTATTAGTTCAGCAGTACAACTTTCACCTACTAAAAGAGTTTTTGGTTTAAATCTTTCAACTGCTTCAGTAATATTCCTTTTAACTAGTTCTGCTGTATCTCCTCCTAAGTCTCTAGCCTGAAATGTTGTATAAGTTACAGGTGGTCTTTGACCTCTTCTCTCAATCATTGTGAAAAGAAGATCTGCATAAGTATCTCCTTGAGGAGCATGGAGAACGTAATGAATATCTTTCATTGATGATGCAACTCTCATTGCGCCTACATGAGGAGGTCCTTCATATGTCCAAAGAGTTAATTCCATAATTTAATGAGTTGCTAATGATTTGGAGGTGAGTATTTGATTCCTTGTTAAAGGCCTTGAAAAGAGCCCAGCCAAGTCTGCCGCCTGATCAATTCCATGTATAGGACTAAACACCATTTCTATAGACCATTTAGTACTAATCCCCTCTGCCTCTAAAGGATTTGCTAAACCCATTCCGCAAACTACTAAGTCAGGGTTGGAAGCTCTTACACGATCAAGCTGTTTTTCTACATGCTGACCTTCAACAATTTTTGTATCATCCGGTAATAAATTAAGCTCCTCTTCCATTAAATCTTTATTTAAATAAGGAGTTCCAACTTCAATGAGTTCCATTTCACATTCGTTATGTAAAAATCTTGCCAATGAAATTTCAAGCTGTGATTCAGGTAAAAGAAATAATTTTTTCCCTCTTAATATTTCTTTGTGTTTTTCTATTGCCTGCCTAGCTCTATTAGCTAAAGGAGCAATTACTTCATGAACTTTTAGTTCATTAATTTTAAACGCAGCTGCTGCAGCTAAAACCCATTTTGTGCTTCCCTCTACACCTAGTGGAAATGGGGCCTGAATTATTTCACAACCACGATGCTTTAGGTCTCTGACTGTATCACTCAAATATGGTTGAGCTAACAGGACCTTTGTATTCTTTCCAATCTTTGGTAATTCAGTTGATTGCCTAGGAGGAAAACTTTCAACATTTGTTATCCCAATACTATTGAATATCTTCTTAAATCTATCTTCCACATTATTAGCTAATGTCCCAACTAATAATAATTTCTCATCATCTGTAGATTCCATTAAGGGAACAAGAGCTTTCAATGCTCCATCTTCGCCTTGGGTAAAGGTGGTTTCGATCCCGCTGCCTGAATAGTTTACGAACCTTACTTGACCTAAGAATCTGGTATTTAATTTTTCTGCAACAGTTGCGAGATCAAGTTTAATAACTTCGCTAGGACAAGAACCAACTAGGAAAAGGGTTTTTATTTCAGGCCTTCTAGAAATAAGATCATTCACTACTCTATCGAGTTCTTCATGAGCATCGGCAAGACCTGCTAAATCTTTCTCTTCAAGAATAGCTGTACCAAATCTTGGTTCAGCAAAAATCATTACCCCTGCGGCACTTTGAATTAAATGTGCACATGTTCTTGACCCTACAACCAAAAAGAATGCATCTGGCATCCTTCTGTGTAACCAAACTATTGATGTAAGGCCACAAAAAACTTCCCTGGGACCTGTTTCTTTATTTAATGCAACTTTACTCATTAAAAAATAATTGCAGCGTATCTCTCAAGCTTGCATAAACTTTTGGATTTAAGAAAGTAAATAATAAGTTCTCTTACAAAATCTAAACATTTATAAAACTTATATGAATGTTTAAAAACTTAAATGAGAATTATAAAATTAATTTTCAAAATTTATTTTTAATTTCTATAGAAGGAATTACCTTGATTTATTTTTGATAGCCTCCAAACATTTCTAGCAATTTTTGTGGCTAATAAGCCACCTCTTTCAAGTTTAGATTTACCTGGCTTTGCTCCAATTAAGATTGTTATCTCAGAGGTGGTTAAAGGAGCTCCAGTATTAAGTGCTAATTCGGTTAACTCTAGTCTGTCTCTAAGATTTTTTAGATTTGCTTTATCTGATTTATCATCTACTAACCAACTGAAAGATGGATCTTTTTGAGATAATTTTTGCATTAAACTTAAGCTTACTAATCCAAGAGTCTGATCAGTGCTTAATTCATTTTCAGTACGAGAAGAATCTGGTCCTTTTTTTTGAGAATTCCCCATAAATTTTCTTATCTTTAACTTGAAGTTATCGTTTTGTACGAAGCATGCAAGTAAATTTAATAGAAAAAAAGAACCATTATCCGTTATAGTCGCGTGAATGGAACCAACTTCTAGCTTAAATAGGGGAAATCGAAAAAAAGGGAGTTCTCTTGTAACTGGATCTGAGGTGCAATCTCAGGCTAATGGAGCTAGCTGTTTTATTACAACTGACTCTGAAAAATCATTAGTTTCTAGACAAGCAAGTCAAGTTGAACAAATAGAATTGAGGACATATGTTTTTTTAGATTCTCTACAACCTCAGTTAGCCGCATATATGGGTACTGTAAGTAGAGGTTTTTTACCAATCCCTGGAGATTCCTGTTTATGGATGGAAGTATCTCCTGGAATGGCAGTTCATAGGGTTACCGATATTGCTTTAAAAGCAAGCAATGTAAGACTAGGTCAGATGATTGTTGAAAGAGCTTTTGGCTCTTTAGCTCTTTATCACAAAGATCAGAGTACTGTTTTGCATTCTGGAGATGTGGTTTTGGATGCTATTGGGAGTGAAGTGAGCAAAAGAACAAAACCATCGACAAGCTGGACAGAAGTTATTCGTGCAATAACACCTGATCATGCAGTATTAATTAATAGGCAAAATAGAAGTGGATCTATGATTCAATCTGGAATGAGCATGTTTATTTTAGAGACAGAACCCGCAGGATATGTACTAAAGGCAGCTAATGAAGCAGAAAAGGCTTCTAATATAACCGTTGTAGATGTAAAAGCAGTTGGGGCTTTTGGAAGATTAACTCTTGCAGGAAAAGAAGGAGATGTAGAAGAAGCGGCTGCAGCTGCAATTAGAGCAATTGAACAAATATCAAATTATTAAAAGATTTTTTAATTACAAACCAATTTCTTTTTTTAAAAAAGGAGCAATATTTCTCGCAGCTTTCCCCCTGCTACCCAATTTACTTAATTGTGATTGATTGAGTTCACCATAAACGCAATTAGCTTCTTTAACCCAAAAAACAGATTCAAATTCTCCATTTGGATATTTTGGTTCCCTAAGAATTTCTCCCCAGCAGATGCCAGTTGAATCTTTTACGAGATTACCTTCAGGATCACATAAAACCATACAACTAATAAATTTTGCACTTCTATAAGGCGTATCACTGAGCTCTTTAATTAACTTTTTAAGTTTCTCAACATTAGTTTTTGCATATCTAGCAGAATAGATGCCTGGTCGCCCATCTAAAAAATCTACCTCTAACCCCGAGTCGTCTGCTAATGACCAGGTTTTCGTCGCTAAGGAAGCTGCTTTAGCTTTTAATAAAGCATTATCAAAATAAGTCGCGCCTGTTTCTTCTACATTTAAATCGTCTGGCTGTTTTTCGACTTTTAAAGATAAAACATCAAGCATCTCAGAAATCTCAGATACTTTCTTCTGATTTCCACTCGCAATAGTAAGGGTGGGAATATTCAAAATATATTTAAGTTAGTGGGTTTATAATCTTACTTTAAAGTGTGATACAGAGACAGGTAAGGTTGAACATTCCACACCTGAGTAGACAGGGCCTGTCTCGTACGGAAATAACATAATGTAAATTTTTTCTTAACACAAGAGTATGTTTTGATGCTCTAACTAATTTCCATAAGTAATGACATATCAATAATACCAAGGGTGATAAGTTTAACTTATCAATGATACAAAAAACATTAATAGACTTTTTAGTGTAAAACGCTTGACTTATCAGTACCTAATGGACCATTCTTCCAATTGAACATTCCACATTTAGTAATTAGTAGGCAATGGCTACAGAAACAATGGGTATCGCTCTCGGCATGATCGAGACACGCGGACTTGTACCTGCAATCGAAGCAGCAGACGCAATGACCAAGGCAGCAGAAGTTCGTCTTATTGGTCGTGAATTCGTAGGTGGCGGTTATGTCACAGTTTTAGTTAGAGGAGAAACTGGTGCAGTTAATGCAGCAGTAAGAGCTGGAGCTGATGCTTGTGAGAGAGTTGGCGACGGTCTTGTTGCTGCTCACATTATTGCTCGTCCTCATAGAGAAGTTGAACCTGCTCTTGGTAATGGCGATTTCCTTGGTCAAAAGGACTAATTAGCTAGTGCAAAATTCTTTGATTTTTGCAAAGTAATTATTTTCCCTACACAGACCTAAATTTATCGTTATGAGTAAGAAGTATGACGCTGGGGTAAAGGAGTACAGAGATACCTACTGGACTCCTGAATATGTCCCCTTAGACACTGATTTATTAGCCTGTTTCAAATGTACAGGCCAAGAAGGTGTCCCCAGAGAAGAAGTTGCAGCAGCTGTTGCAGCTGAATCCTCAACAGGAACTTGGTCAACAGTTTGGTCCGAGCTTCTGACAGACCTTGAATTTTACAAGGGACGTTGTTATCGGATAGAAGATGTTCCTGGAGATCCAGAAGCTTTTTATGCATTTATTGCATATCCTCTAGATCTATTCGAAGAAGGTTCAATTACAAACGTATTGACATCTTTAGTAGGAAACGTTTTTGGATTTAAAGCTTTAAGACATCTTCGTCTTGAAGATATTAGATTCCCAATCGCTTTTATTAAAACTTGTGGTGGACCACCTAACGGAATAGTTGTTGAAAGAGACCGTCTTAATAAGTATGGAAGACCTCTTCTTGGTTGTACCATTAAGCCTAAATTAGGATTATCTGGTAAGAACTACGGTCGGGTTGTATATGAATGTCTTAGAGGTGGTCTTGATCTGACTAAAGATGATGAGAATATTAATTCTCAGCCATTCCAACGTTGGAGAGAAAGATTTGAGTTTGTTGCCGAGGCAGTAAAACTTGCTCAGCAAGAAACTGGAGAAGTCAAAGGGCATTACTTAAATTGCACCGCGAATACTCCTGAAGAATTATACGAACGTGCAGAGTTTGCTAAAGAACTTGATATGCCAATCATCATGCATGATTACATAACTGGTGGATTTACAGCAAATACTGGACTAGCTAACTGGTGTCGCAAAAATGGCATGCTTCTGCATATACACAGAGCTATGCATGCTGTTATTGATAGACATCCAAAGCATGGTATCCATTTCAGAGTTTTAGCAAAATGTTTGAGACTATCTGGTGGAGATCAGTTACACACTGGAACCGTTGTTGGAAAACTAGAAGGTGACCGTCAAACTACCCTTGGTTACATTGATAACTTAAGAGAATCATTTGTTCCTGAAGATAGATCAAGAGGTAATTTCTTTGATCAGGATTGGGGGTCAATGCCTGGAGTTTTTGCTGTTGCATCCGGTGGTATCCATGTTTGGCACATGCCAGCACTACTTGCAATATTTGGAGATGATTCTTGTCTCCAATTCGGTGGAGGAACTCATGGTCACCCATGGGGTTCAGCTGCCGGAGCCGCTGCAAACCGAGTAGCATTAGAAGCTTGCGTGAAAGCACGTAATGCAGGTCGCGAAATCGAAAAAGAGAGTAGAGACATTCTAATGGAGGCTGCAAAGCATAGTCCTGAATTAGCTATTGCACTCGAAACTTGGAAAGAAATCAAGTTTGAGTTTGATACTGTCGATAAGCTCGACGTTCAAGGTTAACTTGGAATACAAGCTAGAGGAGAAAAATAATTTCTCCTCAATTACAAAAAACTCGTTTTTACGAGAATTTCATTCACAAATCATTTAATTATGCCTTTCCAGAGCACAGTTGGTGACTATCAAACAGTTGCCACCCTGGAAACATTCGGTTTTTTACCACCGATGACCCAGGAAGAAATATACGATCAAATTGCCTACATTATTGCTCAAGGATGGAGTCCTGTTATTGAGCATGTACATCCAACTGGAAGTATGCAATCCTATTGGTCTTATTGGAAGCTCCCTTTCTTTGGGGAAAAAGATCTCAACTTGATTGTTAGTGAGTTAGAGGCATGCCATAGAGCATATCCTGATCATCATGTAAGAATCATTGGTTACGATGCTTACACACAAAGCCAAGGTACAGCTTTTGTAGTTTTCCAGGGACGCTAAACCCTTATTTAGTTAAAAATATCTTTCTCCTTTTAAAATTAATTTTTTATGGGAGAAAGTTTTCAAAAGAGTTTTTCAATTGAAGATTATGTCAACAAAAACTAGTAGAGAGATTGCTTTAGATAGAAGAAAAGCCATGAGTGATGGTGGTAAAAAAGCTGCATTCAATTCTTCTTCAACTCAAGACAGAGTCCGATCATCTCAAGATATAAAAATTTTAGGAACAAAATCTTCTGGTGCAGGAAATACTACCAAATCAAGTAAAAAACAAATACCAGTTATCTCCACTTCTTCAAATCTATCGAATAAAGAGTTGGTCATTGAGAGAAGAAAAGCAATGTCAACTCATGGAAAATCTGCTATTAAATCCTCTGATAGGACTCGTACTGAAATTAATAATTCATCAAAAGTAATCCCAGTCGGAGATATTAAAAAGGGAGATGTTTCTAAGAAAAAAGATATTGTAATCCCAGAAAATCATAATGTTCATAAAAATATCAAAAGAAGAGTAAGTCAAAAAAGAAAACCAATCACAAATACAAGTAGGGATATTGTTTTGGCTCGAAGAGAAGCACAATCTAAGCATGGAAAATCTGCTTCTAAACAAAATAATAGTGCTGCTTCTTTAGCAAGAAGAGGAGATCCAGATTTGTCTAGTAGAGAAATTTCTCAAAGAGTGAGAGAACTTAGAAGTAGAACTGGTGATAAATCTAAAAATGGAAATGGTAAATGTAGACCATGTGGCCCTAATAAAAATGGATCTAAAATGACTATTGCTGATGCGAGTTGGAAAGTTGGTAAAAGTGAAACCAATTCAGGACAAGTAGTTACAGGAACACAAGCCAACAGATCACAAAAAACCACTGGAAATGAAGCAAGTACATGTAGAAGTGTTACTGGGACGCAATACTTAGGTGCAGAGGTTACAAACGAATTCTGTAAAAATAAACCTGAATACAAGCAACCTGTTAGAGCTTCTGTTACATCAACATCTTCTGGTAATAAAGTTACAGGAAATGAGGTTGGTAGATCTGAAAAGGTTACTGGCGATGAACCAGGAACTTGCAAAAATGTAACTGGCACTGAATATACTTCTGCAAATCAATCTAGTAAATATTGTGGAGAAGTACCTAAAAATCCATCCAAGGTAAAGCAAAGTAATACTATTGATGGATTAAAAGTTTCTGGTTCTTTGCCCGGTAGATCATCATTAGTGACTGGCGATGAGTCTGGATCTGGGCATAAATTAACTGGTGATCAATATCTTGGTTCAGAACCAAATCCTAAAGGGAGATCTACTGAGAAAGTTGGCGATTACAATACATTAAATGGGAATGCTTTAACTGGCACTGGTGTTGGAAGATCTGAATTTGTTACTGGGAATGAACCCGGAAGTTGTAAAAATGTCACAGGTGATGAATACATTGGCTCGCAACAATATGAGACTTTTTGTAAATCTAAACCAAAACCTGAAGCTATGAAAGTTGGGATGAGTCTTTCAAATAATGCTAATGAGATTAGTGGCACGCTCACTGGAAGGTCTAATCAAGTTACTGGTGACGAGCCTGGTACTTGCAAAAATGTAACTGGTACTCCATACGCAGGATTAGAGGATATGGTAAATAATTGTGATTCTAATTTGGTTAATGAAACCAAAGGTAAAGGCAAGGTTTATTTGGGAGGCAGTTCAAATGCTCGTCTTACTGGACTACAGCCTGGTATTGGAGGTCATTTAACTGGAGCTGCTAAAGGTGCTTGCTCAAATCCAACAGGTACTCCTTATGTAGGAGGAGATCAATTAGGTGATAATTGCTCTAATCATTCTTCTGAGAATCATTACGCCAATAATGAAAGAAAAAATTTAAAAACATGGGAAGATTTTTCTGTACATTCCCCTTCAAGAGATAGATACTCAGATAAAAAAAGAGAAGGAGTTACTGGTAATGAATATGAGAATGGTTCCAAAATTACTGGACCATTTGATATGGCTGTAGATAAAGTAACAGGGACTGAACAATTCAGATTTGATAAAAATAAAAACCACCTTTTAACTCCAAAAAAAGATTCAAAAAAGATTGATTCTGAGAAAGAAAGAGCGCAATCTAGAATTACAGGTGAAGGTCAATCTGCTGGATTGAATATTACAGGAGATGATTGGGATAGAGGAGATAGAGTAACAGGTACTGAGGGAGCTTCTGCTAGAAAAAGAAATCCTACAAGACCTGGAATGACAAGTGCAATGCCCGTAATGGATATCAAAAGAAATGATGAAATGAAAGAGCCTGATTTTCTCATCACTGGATCTAGTGGGAATACACGAGAAGGTCAACTTGTAACTTTCTCAGGTGGTGCAAGGGGTTAATTAAATAAATGCCTTTAAGAGGACTGGCCAAAAGCAAGAACTTTACATTGGGTCCTACGGCTCCGATGAAAACTTTTACAGAAAATATACATAAGCAAACTAATAATTTTAATAATCGAGTAAATATCCAAAAGACTCATAATCTATCAGATGTTTTACAGAACGAAAAACTCTATCAATATGAAAGTCAGATAAAAGATAATTTTGATAATATCGTCCCAACCTTAAAAGAAATTGCTCGTATACAACACCATGATAATTTTATAAATACAGCTCAAAGCATTGCAAAAAATAATTTAAGTATAGACTTGCCTCTTCATATATTGGATAAATCTTGGGTTAAACCCATAGATATGAGAGCTTTATATGCTTGGTGTTCTTTTAAACAACATGAAAAATTAAGTGATGATTTTTTTGAAAAAGATCCTTTAGATGGAGCTAGTGGAGGAAAAAGCGCAAAAGAATTTGAAAAATTTATGTTGGATTGTGGTATACATTTATTGGACATAACTCCGTGTTCTGATGGCAGATTAGCTCATTCAGTTGCATATGTTATGAGAATTCCATTTAGCGCCGTTAGACGAAGATCTCATGCAGGAGCGCTTTTTGATATTGAAAATACTGTAAATAGATGGGTTAAGACGGAGCATAAAAGGTATAGAGAGAGCAACCCTAATGAAGCTCATAAAGATACAAGATATTTAAAAGTAGTTACTTATCATTTTAGTTCAGTTGATCCTTTGCATCAGGGATGTGCTGCTCATGGAAGTGATGATCAATTGGCTGCTAAAGAAGGTAGCAAAAAGTTACTTGCTTTTAGAGAGGCTGTTGAAAATAGTTTCTGTTGTGGTGCTTCAGTAGATCTTATGTTGATTGGCCTAGATACAGATACGGACTCGTTAAAAATTCATTTGACTACCAGCGACGGTAATATAGATTTAGAAAAAACCATTTCAACTTTAGACATATATAATTCAACAATTAATTTTACAAAAGAAGAAGCTGAAAAAGAAATTAGTCAAATTATCGATAGGAAATCTTCTAAGAACCAGCTAACAGGAATAAATAAATTTATTTTTAAATTAATAGTTAATAATATTTCCCAAATTGACTATGTAAGAAAATTTCATAAAGGTTCTTATAAAGATATTGGTCATGCTGAGAGATTTATTGGAGTTGGGATAGGCTTCAAAGAAGTACATTTAAGGAATTTAACTTATTTTGCCCATTTAGATACTGTTGAAGAAGGGGCTCCAGATTTAGATGTTGGAGTGAAAATTTTTAAGGGATTGAATGTCTCAAAGGATCTTCCAATACCAGTAGTAATAAGATTTGATTACTCTGGCAAAGTACCAGGAGCAAAAGAAAGAGCAATAAATGATTGTAAGAGAGTAAATAATGCGATAACAATTAGATATAAAAATTTAGTTGATCAAGGTTTGCTGCATACTTGTCTTACTATTAGAGATAGAGACAATATACATTCCGCTCATATTATTGGAATGTCTTTTGATAAAAAATTAGAGGAGGCTCACTAGTTATGCTTATTTGTAAGGTGGTTAAACCACTTGTATCAACCAATAGAATTCCTGGATTTGAACATAGACATTTACAAGTAGTTTTAGATGGTTCATCACAAAAAGTCGCTGTTGACTCTGTTGGTTGTAAACCAGGGGATTGGGTTATTTGTGTGGGTAGTTCAGCTGCAAGAGAGGCTGCAGGAAGTAAATCATATCCAAGTGATCTAACAATTGTTGGAATAATTGATCACTGGGATCCTGATAGTACAAAACAAATTGAGGTATAGAAATTTTGGAAATAATGAAGGTATGTGGAAGAATGGTATGCACTCAACGAGTAGCAGGCTTGGGATACATGAATTTGAGGATTTTAGAAAATAATAAAGGTAAAAAAGTTGTAGCAGTTGATCCTGTTGGAGCTAGAGAAGGTAACTGGGTTTTTACTGCTAGTGGCTCAGCAGCAAGGTTTGCTTGTCCCAATCCAGAAGTCCAAACTGATTTAACTATTGGCGGAATAATTGATTATTGGGAATCTAATTAAAAATTAATGTGGAATCAAAGGGAGTCGCCTTCAAGAATTGAAAAAAGATTTGAGTTTGAAGAGTATCAAAGAATTAGTATATTTTTAAAAAAAATAGATGAATTATGTAAAGAAAAAAATATATATCCCAATATTAGTTTTGGCAAGAATTTTGTTAGTGTATCTATCTTTTTAGATTCTGAGGAAATACCAAGTAATGAAAAAGAATTTTCTATAAAAATAGATAATTTCTTTTTAGAAAAATAATGTGTTTAATAATGATTAGGTTTATCTATATCTCTTTTAATTAGAGCCATTAAATAAGTAGGGGCTTTATATCTTCCAGGAAGGCATCTATTTAATGTTTCAAGATGACCCCAACAAACTGTCCTTTCAATCTCTTTTAGTGAATTTCCTTTTAAAATTAATAGCCTTAGCGCTTTACAAAATAAAGGGTAGCCAGCTTCTAGTTCGTCTATATTTAGCTTTGCTGCTGTCATAGATCATAGAAGTTTTGTTATTTAATAATCTATACAAATATGGCGCACAATTGGTTCTTATTTCAAATTTCTAAATAATAATAAATTAATCTATAAAAGCCACGCAATCTATTTCAATTAAAACGCCTTTTGGCAAAGAAGAAACTTCTACACATGCTCTTGCCGGTGGGTTCTCTACATTAAAAAAATCACTGTAAATATCGTTAACAGTTTTAAAATTTTTTAAATCAGTTAAATAAATAGTCGTTTTTATTACATCTTCTGCTCTTGCTCCTCCAGCATTAAGAACAGCTAAAAGATTTTTTAAAACTTGAGTAGTTTCTTTCTCAATATTACCAAGGCAATTTATTTTATTTGAAACTGGATCGATGGCAATTTGACCCGAACAATAAATAAAATTTCCTGCTTTGATTGCTTGATTATAGGGACCAACAGGGTCTGGTGCATTAGCAGTCTTAATTACTTTTATTGAAGACATTTAAATATGGATATTTATATAAATTTAAACCCATGAATCTTTATTTGCTCTTAAAAAAGAAAATTTTTTTAAATTATCTGCTCTTAGAAACAGATTAATTTTCATCTCTTCTTCAAGTAGGCATGGAATTGTAAGTTCTTTTAAAGCAATTTTCTTTTCAACTTCAATGAGTTTATTTTTAATAATTTGATTCTCTGGTTCAAGATCTAAAGCCCACAAAAGATTTGACTTCGTATATTCATGAGCACAGTAGATGAGAGTGTTTTTGGGTAATGACTTAATTCTTTTAAGAGAATTATACATTTGTTTATAAGTGCCTTCAAAGATTCTTCCACAACCAGCTGAAAATAAAGTATCACCAACAAAAAGGATAGGGACTTTATTATTTAAGTAGAAAGCTATATGAGAGCTCGTGTGTCCTATTACTTCGAGTACTTTAACTTCTTCATCTAATAACTCTAATGTGTCTCCATCCTTAACTGATGAATTCTGGAATGGTATACGATCTTTTTCTTTAACCGAGGCTATAACCTTAACATTTGGCCATTCCTTTATGAGTTCTCTAGTCCCTCCAATATGATCAGAATGATGATGAGTTTGTAATATAGCCTCTAAATAAAGATTATTGGTTTTCAAGTATTCTATTACAGGTTGAGAAAGAGCAGGATCAATAACTACTGCTGATTTATTTTTTTTCCAGAGCCAAATAACATTATCACTTAGTACTCTAATCCCAATTATTTTTTGCTCTTTATTAAATTCCATTATTACCTTAGAATTAAAAAAATGTTTGAAAATAAATTGATATATGATTACTATAGCTTTACCTAAAGGAGCTCTGTTAAAAGATTCAATTTCAATTTTTAAAAAAGCAGGATTGAACTTTTCTGAGGCACTGCTAGAAAATAATAGATCATTAACTATTGAATCTAAATGTAAACGAGCCAAAGCCTTATTGGTAAGAAATGGAGACGTCCCAGTTTATGTAAGTTACGGGCAAGCAGATTTAGGAATTGTAGGATACGACGTATTACAGGAATCTGAATTGAAAGTTGCTAAATTACTTGATTTAGAGTTTGGTGGATGTCATATGTCACTTGCCGTAAAAAATGATAGTAATTATTCAAAACCTACGGATCTTCCGGCTAATTGTAAAGTGGCAAGTAAATTTACAAAAACTGCAAGAGCCTATTTTGATGATTTAAATATACCAGTTGAGATTGTTCATCTAACGGGATCAGTAGAGCTTGGCCCTATTACTGGAATGGCAGAAGCCATAATAGATTTGGTCGCTACAGGTAAGACTCTTCAAGAAAATGGTTTAAGTAAAATTGACGATCTTTTTTATTCAACTGCAAGATTAATAGCTAATCCTCTCTCTCTTAGATTAGATAGTAACCCTCTCCGAGATGTGATTTTATCAATAGAATCTTCTAAGAATATATTAAATATTTAAAGTAATGTTTTTGAATGATTTTGATAGAATAAAAAAGTTAGGTAGATATTTAACTAAAGATAAAAAAACTATTTATCTTATTTTAATAGTCTTATTACCAGTTTCATTCGCAGGGGCTATTCAACCATTATTAGTTGGTCAAGCGATAACAATCTTAAAAAATGAGAGCACAGATGTCTGGTTAAGTAAAACCTTCTTTGGGCAATCTATCAATATAATTATTATCACTTTGTTTATAACTGTTCTATTTAGATTAGTTTTGCAAGGATATCAATCATATAATATTCAATCTGTTGGTCAAAGATTAACAGCAAGGATTAGAAGAGAACTTTTCGAACATTCTATTTCTCTTTCTCTTAAGTATCACGATAAAATGCCTGTCGGTAAATTGCTAACAAGACTTACCAATGATGTGGATGCCTTGGCTGAGGTTTTTGGCAGTGGAGCCGTCGGAGTTATTGCTGATTTTGTTAGTCTTATAGTCATTTCATTAACGATGCTTTCTATAGACAAAGGGTTGGCAACTTTGCTTCTTTTAACTCAAATACCGGTTTCATATTTTATTATTTGGCTTCAAAAACGCTATAGAAAAGCAAATTATCAAGTAAGAGAGGAATTGTCTCAACTTAACTCTGATTTCCAAGAGAATCTTCAAGGTTTAGAGGTCGTTCAAATGTTTAGGAGAGAGTTTTTCAATAGTAGGAAATTTTCTAATACGGGTATTGCGTACCAGAAAGCAGTTAATGGAACCATTTTTTATGATAGTAGTATATCTGCTTTTATAGAATGGATATCCCTTGCAGCAGTTTCATTAGTATTGGCGGTGGGAGGATATCTAGTAACTTCGGGAAATATTGGTTTAGGAACATTAACAACTTTTATACTTTACTCCCAAAGACTCTTCGAGCCTTTAAGACAGTTAGCAGAGAGATTTACACAGATTCAAGGGGGACTAACTGCTGTAGAGAGAATAAATGAATTGTTAGATGAAGAAATTGAGATTAAAGACTCTATTTCTACTCAACAACTTTCAGGAGGAATTTTAAGTAAGGATTATAAATTTAAAGGGAAAATTGAATTTCGAAATGTCAATTTTTTTTATAACGAAGGTGAACATGTAATAAAAGACCTATCATTTTTAGTTAATCCAGGAGAGCATGTAGCTTTTGTTGGCCCAACTGGTTCTGGTAAAACAACCATAATAAGATTGTTATGTAGACTTTATGAGCCTCAAGAAGGCAAGATTTTGATAGATGATGTAGATATTAAGGATATACCAATAGCAAGACTTAGAAATATGCTAGGCGTTGTGCTACAAGATACTTTTATTTTCAGTGGTGATGTTGCAGAAAACTTAAAATTAAGTACTGATATTAATAAACAAGACTTAGAAAAAATTTGTATAGAGCTTGGTTTAGATACTTTATTGAAAAAGTTGCCTGATGGTTTGAATACTTATCTTAGAGAGAGAGGAGGTAATCTTTCATCAGGAGAAAGACAACTTCTTTCTGTAGCTAGGGTAGCCATAAGAAATCCAATTATCTTAATAATGGATGAAGCCACTGCATTTATGGATCCATCTACAGAAGCTACCTTGCAAAAAGATCTTGAAAGGATTTTGAATAAAAGAACAGCATTAGTGATCGCACATAGGTTAGCTACTATTGAGAAATCTGATAAAATATTAGTTTTAAAAGGGGGAGCTTTAATTGAAGAAGGGAATCATAGAGAGCTTAGACTCAAAAAAGGATTATATTTCCAACTTTCCGAGCTTCAAGAAAAAGGATTTGCTAGCTTTTAATGATTTTTAGGAACAAAAGGTCATCAATTAAGAATACAAATATTCTTTCTCAAGGTGATCTGGTTAAATATTATGGTTTAAATTCTTATGAATTCACCCATCAAGAGAAAAAAGAGATTTTTGTTTGTAGTAAGGTCAAAGAGTTTGATCTTATTGAGTTAGATCAACTTTTGCAGACTGTAGGATGGAGCAGGAGGCCAATAAGGAGAGTTAAAAGAGCTTTAGAATATAGTATTCTAGTGGTTGGGTTATGGCGTCATGATGAAAAATTTCCTAGGCTTGTAGGTTTCGCCAGATGTACTGGGGACGGGATTATTGAGGCAACTATTTGGGATGTTGCTGTCAATCCTGTTTATCAAGGACTTGGTTTAGGTAAAGAATTAATGAAATATATATTGCAAGAATTAAAAAAAATTGGAATATCAAAAGTTACTTTATTCGCGGATGCCGAGGTGGTTTCATTTTATAAAAGGCAGGGTTGGGAATTAGAACCAAAAGGTTCAAAATGTGCTTTTTGGTATGCAAATTAATTTAATTTTTATAATAATCATTATGTAATGATTTTATTGACTCCCCTCTCGACCATCTTTTCCTGTAACTCCAATTCTTGAATGCTTGAAAAATAATATTAGTTTTTTCCCACTTTCTACTACTTGTATAAATCGGAATAGTTAATCTTTTTAAAGATGCCTTATTCTTTAATCTTTTTATAAAATCTAAATCCTCCATCAAAGGAATTTTTCGGTACCCTTTATTTTTAAAATATGTTTCCCTTTTAATTAAGAGACCTTGATCACCATATGGATCTTTGAAAATGTTGCTTCTAAGATTTACAACTATCTCGAGAAATCTGTAAATAATCTTTTTATTATTAATCTTGAATTTAAAAAAACAAACAGAATTTTCATCATATCTAATTACCGATATCACTTTTTTTAACCAATCTTGACTAAGCCTAGAATCGGCATGTAAGAAAATGAACCATTTTCCTGTAGCCTTTTTGGCCCCGATATTTAATTGCAACCCTCTGTTCCTTTTTTTTGATTTATATATCCTTGATCCGTATAACTTTCCTATCTCTATAGTTTTATCCTCACTATTACAATCTACAATTATAACTTCTGCTACCTCATAAGAAATTGATAAATCCGAGAGAAGTAATGGTAAGTGTTGAGATTCGTTATAAGTTGGAATAATAATTGAGATTTTAGGCAACTTAATTATTCTCTTTTTTCTATATCTATAATTGTATCAATATCTATTTTTGAATGAAGAAAGTCATACTTTAAGTCCATTGAAGAAAAGTTTTTAATAGTTTGTAAAAGGACGTCTTCTCTACCCCATTTAATGTTTATAAAGGGTAAATATAAATCAGTAGATAATAATCTTTCAGAAAAAGCAATAAGCCAATATCCTCCATCATTTGATGGACCTAAAATCAGATCATTTTTTTTAAGTTTTGAGAGAGTATTTAATAAATCCATATGACAAAAATCTGGAAGATCAGTCCCTATAAAAATAATATTTTTTGTTTTATTTAAACTATTTTTTTTATTTATAAGAATTTGCCTTCTCATCTTTTCTCCTAAACACCCTCTACCTTGTAAATTAAAATTTTTAATTCCTAATTCATTACTCCACCTTTTGCAATTTTTTAATCCTAGTCCGGATATGGCTAAGGAAATATCAATCATACCTTTATTCTCCAGAAATTTCGCAACTGAAACAGTATGACCGGTCATTTTTTTCTGCACTTTTGCAGAACTAATTTTCCCTATATCTTTTGATAATCTATTTTTACAACGACCATAAGCATGCCACTTAGCCATCACTATAAGTAGTGCTTTATCCAACAAAACATAAACAAGGTGTAATTATTATAAGGTTTAGGCAATTAATAGATTTCACTTTTTCAAATTTATAATCTGCATTGTTAATAAATTTTAAATTTATCATGATCTTATGATTTGAGACAGACCAATTAATAAATTCCTACTAGATTAAATATCTATTGAAAAAATTTAGTGCAAGCAGCCAATCCTATTTGGGCAGAAGTTCAACAATTACTTCAAAAGAATTTAAGCAAGCCTTCTTTCGAAACTTGGATAAGGCCAGCAAAATTTAATTGTTTTGAAAATGGATTGTTAACTCTGATTACTCCAAATAACTTTACAAGTGATTGGCTACGAAAAAATTATAGTGAAACTATTGAAAAAGCTGCAGAAGAAATTTGTGGACATAATGTAAAAGTAGTTTTTAAGTCTGAAACTAATATCAAAAACAATTCAAATTCTTCTGATTCTGTTAGCTTGCAAAATATTAATTCTCAATCAAAAGCATTCTTGATAAATAAAGGTAATAATTCAATTAATAGACAAAAAAAATCTCATTCTTTAAATACACGTTATGTCTTTAAAAGATTTGTTGTAGGTCCTAATAGTCGAATGGCCCATGCTGCAGCTTTAGCAGTGGCAGAATCTCCAGGAAGAGAATTTAATCCCTTATTTATTTGTGGTGGTGTCGGCCTTGGAAAGACTCACTTGATGCAAGCTGTTGGTCATTATCGAGTAGAAATTGATCCAGATGCGAAAGTTTTATATGTCTCCACTGAAACTTTCAGCAGTGATTTAATTCAATCTATTAGAAAAGATGGAATGCATGCCTTTAAAAATAAATATAGATCAGTAGATCTATTATTAATTGACGATATACAATTCTTGGAGGGCAAGGAATATACACAAGAAGAATTTTTTAATACTTTCAATGCTTTATACGAAGCGGGTAAACAAATCGTTATTGCAAGTGATAGGCCTCCTAGTCAAATACCTAAATTACAAGAAAGGCTAATTTCAAGATTCTCAATGGGATTGATAGCAGATATTCAACCTCCTGATATAGAGACAAGAATGGCGATACTGCAGAAAAAAGCTGAACAAGAAAGAATGAATCTCCCAAGAGATTTGATTCAATTTATCGCAGGAAGATTTTCTTCAAATATTCGAGAATTAGAAGGAGCCTTTACTAGGGCAGTAGCTTTTGCCTCAATAACTGGATTACCTATGACAGTTCAATCAATTGCTCCAATGCTTGATCCAAATAGCGTTGGAGTAGTAGTAACTCCTAAGCAGGTAATTAAAAAAGTCTCAGATTTCTTTGAAGTTTCAGCTGAAGAATTAGTTAGTTCAAGCAGAAGAAAGCCAGTCAGCCAGGCAAGGCAAATAGGCATGTATCTAATGAGGCAGGGAACTGATCTAAGCCTTCCAAAAATTGGAGATGAATTTGGAGGTAAAGACCATACAACAGTTATGTATGCTATTGAGCAAGTGGAAAAAAAATTGTCAAGTGATCCAAATGTTGCTAGTCAAGTTCAAAAAATAAAAGATTTACTTCAAATCGATTCAAGAAAAAATTTATAACATTTTATTTTAATATAAATCTAGCAGGATCTTGATCATATCTATGTTTTTCTGGGATCTTATCAATTTTGGAATTAAGATTTGTTGACTCAATTTTATTTAAAGATTGTCTTAATATTCTTGCAGAAATTATAGGCATATCTCTTGGCACAGAAATTCTATTTTTTAAGTAGTTGATAGATGTAGCGGCCTTTTGGGAAACTTCATTGATTTCGGAGGTAATCATATGGGTAAGAGCAGCCCTTAATGATTCATCAAATAAGTCTTTTTCATAAGGATTAGTGTTAATAAGATTGTCTTTATGTTTTAGGACTCTTTTAAGTGCAAATTTAGCGTAATAATTCAAGTCAATATCTTGATTAAATTCTAAGTTCCCTAGTCCTTCTCCAACATCTATTAGATTAGAAAAGGAAATTTGTTGATCATTAACATCCCTAAAGCAGCCACCCATTTGAGGAGGTAGGTCATGGGAATGAGTATGAAAATCACCTTGAGTACCTGCATATGCACTGAAATTTTCAAAAAGGGTTAACCATCTATCAATAAAAGGATAATTATTCCTTAAATCGAACCCCTTGTAATAACTTAATGATGCATTCATTCTTTCAATATATGGAATAAAAATTATGTCTCCAGTACCTGGCTCTAATTTTTCTGAATCATGTATTGTTGAATCAATAAACCCTGTTTTGGATAAACTTAATATTTTTTCTAATTTGCAAATAGATTCTCTAAATTTTTTTTTTCGAAAGGATAAATCTAAATAATTAAAGCTTTTTCTGCAAAGCCAATTACACCATGATCTAAAAATTTCTCTTTCTAAATTTCTAACTTCTACAATATGTTTTGATAATAAAGAGGAACCAAGTGTTCCAAATTCATTTTCTAAAAAAGTGATAATGTTATCACTTTCAGTTATTATCTTGCCATTCAATTCTATCGCAGGCAATTTACCAGAACTTACTTTGTTGAGATACCACTTTTCTTTTTGGCCATAACAATACATATTTATTTTCTTCACTTTGTAAGGAATCCTTTTGAATTCAAGCCATAACCATATTTTTTGACAGTAAGGGCACCAAGAATGTCGATCTCTATAGAAAATCAGTTCGACTTCTTTTTCACAATGGCCAAATAATCTTAAGTTTGAATAAGAATTATTTATCCCATTAACTCTATCAATATCATCAATTTTGAACTTACTTAAATCAGCCCAACTCAAGATGTTATTCATTTATCGAATTTAAGCATTATATTTACGATATAATAAATGATTTTTAAGGTATTGGAATTCGAATTTGACTTAATTGTTTTGGGTGCTGGTTCGGGAGGATTGGCTGCTGCAAAACGGGCTGCGAGTTATGGCGCAAAAGTTGCAATAATTGAGGTAAACAAAATCGGTGGGACCTGCGTTATTCGAGGTTGCGTGCCAAAAAAATTGATGGTTTATGCTGCTAATAATAGAAGAAATATGTTGTCTTCAGAAGGGTATGGGTTAATAAGCAAAGAAATAACTTTTGAATCAAACATTTTACTGAAAAATGTAAGAGAAGAAGTTTCTAGATTAAGTGCTTTACATTCAAATTCTTTAAAAAAATTAAACGTTAAAGTTTTTGAGGGCCTTGGAAGATTTTTAAATCAAAATACAGTAGAGGTAGTTTGTCCAAATACAAAAAATATTTTAAGAAAAGTAAGTGCCAAAATTATTCTTATTTCAGTTGGTGGCAAACCAAAAAAATTAAATATTCCTGGGACAGATTTAGCGTGGACCAGCGATGATATTTTTGAATTAAAAGATTTTCCAAAAAAATTATTAATAGTTGGGGGAGGTTATATTGCCTGTGAATTTGCATCTATTTTTAAAAACTTAGGAACTGAAGTTACGCAATTAATAAGAGGTGAGAACTTATTAAATGGTTTTGATAAAGACTTGTCTGAATGTTTAGAAAAATCAATGACTTCCTTAGGTATAAATTTAAAATTCAAAAATCAGTTAAAGTCCATTAAAAAAATAAATGATGGTTTAGAGTTGAAGTTGGAATCAGGAAGTAAATTATTAACCGATAATATACTTGTTGCAACTGGACGAGAGCCATCCCTTAAAAGATTAAATTTAGATACTTTAAATCTTAAAATGGATGGAATATATTTAGAAGTTAATGAGCTTAATCAGACAAGTATTTCTAATATATTTGCTATTGGAGATATAGTAAAAAAACCAAATTTAACACCTGTAGCAATTGAACAAGGGAGAGTTTTTGCAGATAATTATTTCGCTGCTCTTAAAAGAAAAGTTAATTATGAAAATATTCCTAAGGCAGTCTTTACTATCCCAGAAATTTCAACAGTTGGACTTAGTGAGGAAAAGGCAAATGAAATTTATTCGGAAGTAAATGTGCAAGTTTTTAAATGTAATTTTACGCCTATGTCTAATACCTTTAAAAAAAATAAATCTAAATGCATGTTAAAACTTGTGGTCAATAAAAAAAATGATAAGGTACTAGGCTGCCATATGTTTGGAGAAGCAGCCTCTGAGATTATACAAATGGTTGCAGTAACTTTAAATGCAGGGATTACTAAAAAGGATTTTGATACTACTATGGCGTTGCATCCTACTATTTCAGAGGAATTTGTAACTATGTACGGGTAATTAAATTATCTTCTCGTTATTTTGAGACTTTCTTGGGCAAAAAGGAATACTGTTAAAGATGCAAAATAAACAAAAATACAAACTCTCAATTCATAGAGATTGTTAAATCCGTTTAAGAACAATATCTTATCAACGATGTAGAAAATATATAGATTTAAAAGTATAAAGCCTTCAGTTCTTGTAATTTTACCCTTGGTCCAAAAGATTGGGAGGCAAGCAAAAGTTGTTAAAACCATAAATGGTAAGTCAACTTTTATAAGACTTTCATCAATTGTAAAACCTTTTAATCCAGAAAAAATACTGCAACTTCCAAGAATAAGTAGCTGATTAAGCAAATTGCTTCCAATAACATTACCAATTGCAAGATCTGTTTTACCTTTTAATGCTGCAATTATTGAAGTAACTAGTTCTGGCAGAGAGGTACCAGTCGCAACTATAGTTAGACCAATAATAATTTCGTTTACCCCCAATAGAGTCGCCAAGGATTGAGAACCATTTACTAAAATATTTGAACCAAAGCTTAGAAGAAAAATTCCAGATACTAATTTCAATATAATATTTAATTTAACTCTCTCAATGCCTGGAGACTCTTCTATTTCTGGCTCAGCTTTTTTAGTATCCTCCTCATTTTCCTTAATAGTATTTATTTCCCAAATTGTATTTAAAATTAAACAAAATATTAGAAAAATTCCTGCTTGCCAAGTTAAAAGACCAGTTGAAGACATTGCCCAGACTGCACATGAAATAGCTATTAAAAGAGGTACATCTCTTCGGACAATTCTACTTTTTACTTTTAAAGGGGTTATTAATGAGCTTATACCTAAGACAACAAGAACATTAAAAATATTGCTTCCTATTACATTACTTGCTGCGAGTGAGTCACTCCCCTTAAAGATTGAATTTAAACTTACTAATAATTCAGGAGAACTTGTACCTAAGGAAACTACTGTCAATCCTATTACTATTTGAGGTATCCCTAAAATTAAAGATAAAGAAATTGCCCCTTGAATGAATAATTCTCCACCTGCAAAAAGTAATATTATTCCAATTATGATCTCTATTATTGGCAATATAAATTCACTCATATTTAAAAGACTTCTTTAGATGATTATATCTTTAATTTATTCAATAACTTTCTGAAAACTATTGTCAATTTTTATTTGCTGTTAAAATTAATTAAATAATTAAAATTTTGAAAGAATTAACTATATCAAAACCGGATGATTGGCATTTACATTTAAGGGAAGGCATTGTTTTAAAAAATATTATTAGGTTTACATCTCAATATTTTGGTAGGGCTATTGTGATGCCAAACACCAAAAACCCAATAACATCTATAGAAAAATGTATTTCTTATAAAAATTCTATATTTGAAGCATTGTCTAATAATTCTACATTTGAGCCATTAATGACGATATATCTAACGGACGAGACAATAAAACATGAATTAGTAAAAGGTTTTAATAATAAAGTTTTCTTTGCTGCCAAATTGTATCCTGCTAATGCAACAACAAATTCCAGATATGGAGTTAAAAAAATAGAAAATCTTTATGAAATTTTTGAAGTTATGCAAGAACTTGGAATGCCACTTTTAATTCATGGAGAAGTAACTGACCCTGAAGTAGATATTTTTGATAGGGAAGAAGTTTTTATTGATAAAGAACTTTCACCTTTAATACAACAATTTCCAAAATTAAAGATTGTTTTAGAGCATATAACTACCTCTTATGCAGTTGATTTTGTTCAGAGGAATAACTTAGGAGCTACTATTACTCCACATCATTTACACATAAATAGGAATGCAATGTTCTTTGGAGGTTTAAATAGTGACTTTTACTGCTTACCAGTCGCAAAGAGAGAAAATAATAGAATTGCTTTAAGGAAAGCTGCTACTAGTGGAAAAGAATGTTTTTTCTTAGGCACAGATTCTGCTCCTCACTTAAGACAGTGGAAAGCTTTTTGTGGTTGTGCAGGCATTTTTAATTCTCCAGTAGCAATAGAAAGCTATTTAAAAGTTTTTGAGGAGGAAAATGCACTTGATCAATTCGAAAAATTTGCCAGCTTGAATGGGCCTAATTTTTATAATCTACCTATTAATAACGAAAAAATAAGATTGGTATCAAGGTCAAATAAAATCCCAGAATTTATTGAAGTAATTGAACAAAATAAGGTTGTTGGACAAATAAAACCATTTCATGGAGGTGAAACTTTAACTTGGCGAGTAGAGGGAGTAGTTAAATGAAAAGATAAAGAAATTGTATTTCTTATAGAAAAATATGAGTACGGTATTTTTCATGAATCATTAATTTAATGATTGAAAGATTTAAATTAATCTCAAGATGGCGAGAAAATGTAAATATTCGCATTTTACTTGTTTAATTTAGATAGTTTCGGCTACGCTTGAAAAGCGTGAATTCCTCTTGGGAGTGTGGCGGAATTGGTAGACGCGCCGGACTTAAAATCTTCTAGAGTTTAAAGTATTAAGTGGATGGGATAAGCTAAAAAGCTAGTCCCTTTCTTATTTATAAAACTTACGAAGGTGCACATAAATATCTATAGAGTATTTTTAAAGAATCAAGCCTAATTAAATCAAGTTTTTTAGAGTTTCTGTCAGGATTATTTTTTTAAAATTATTTTATTTTTCTCCTCTTTTTCATATGGGAAAATAATCGCCAAACCTAGGTACACAAGAATTGCAAATCCAAATGTAAAGCATGCTGCTATGAAGAAAACTAATCTCCAAAAAAAAGCAGAGCCTCTTCCTGAAATCTCTAACCCTTTACAAATACCTAAAAACCAAGCACCTTTTTTAGACCTAATAATACTTGACATTATATTTTATATATAAATCTATGATTAATAATTTATCAGAAATCTTTATTTATACAAGCAAATATCTGAAGACTTCTAAATAGCAAAATCCAACGAGTCTACAGATCTCAATATCATCACTTTTTACATCAATTTCAGTGCAAGTTTACAATAAAAGTTACAATAAAAATGCTGAGAAGCATTGGGAGTGTGGCGGAATTGGTAGACGCGCCGGACTTAAAATCCGTCGAGCGCTTTAGCTCGTGGGGGTTCAAGTCCCCCCACTCCCATTCTTAAACTATTTATTTTTAGTTCTTACGATAACTTTCAATAGTTGTTAAGTTTAAACTAAATAAACCAGAAATTTTAATGGAAAGTATTTTTAATAATTCATTAGCTACTTTAGTTGCCTACGTTGGAATTATTTCTATATATTTAGTTGTTATTCCGTTAATACTTTTTTACTGGATGAATAATAGATGGAATGTTATGGGCAAATTTGAGAGATTAATAGTTTATGGATTAGTATTTCTTTTTTTTCCAGGTTTAATTTTATTTTCTCCTTTTTTAAATCTCAGATTAAGAGGAGATAACAAAGGTTAAATAATTGACTAAAGGTAAGGTAGTACAAATAGGTTTATTAATCTCATTATTAGGACTGTTAAGTTATAAATTGGCTCCACAATTCGGTCTTGATAACTTTACAGCTAGCACTATCTCAAACTTTATATTGATTGTGATTGTGATAACTTGGGTTTCATCTTATGTTCTTAGAGTTTTAAACGGAAAAATGACTTTTATGGAACAAAGGAAGCGTTATAGAAAAGAGTATGAAAAAATTGTGAATGATAAACTAGAGACCAGATTTAACTTATTACCAAAAGAAGAGCAGGAAAAACTAATGGAAGATTTAGAAAAAAATCCATAAACTCCTTAATAATTATCAAATAAAAATCTCAAAAATTCATGAAAGAAAACAAGAAAACGCAAAATCCTAAGAATGAAACTTTATCAAAAATAAATAAGAAGTTTTTGGAACTTAAGAAAAAAGATAAATTAGCATTGATGCCTTTCATAATGGCAGGTGATCCTAATATTGGGATTACATCAGAGATTTTATTAAAGTTGCAAGAAAAGGGTGCGGACCTTATTGAATTAGGAATCCCTTATAGCGACCCTCTTGCTGATGGTCCAATAATTCAATTATCAGCTTCTAGAGCATTAAAGTCAGGAACTACATTGAAAAATGTTATTCAATTATTAGAGTCTTTGAAAGATAAGTTGCAAATTCCAATAATACTTTTCACTTATTTTAATCCAGTATTAAATTTTGGACTTGAGAATTTTTGTGAATTGGCATCTAAAGTAGGAGTTTCAGGATTAATAATTCCCGATCTTCCTTTGGAAGAAGCATATAAATTTTCAGAAATAATTAGTTCTTATTCTATAGACTTGATATTATTAGTCGCTCCTACTACTCCCTCTGAAAGAATGAAAATTATATCTAATAATACAAAAGGTTTTACTTATTTAGTAAGCGTAACAGGAGTAACAGGAGAGAGAAACAAAATGGAAAATAGAGTAGAGAATCTTATTACTAAATTACAAGAAATAAGCATTAATCCTGTAGCGGTTGGTTTTGGAATATCTTCTCCTGAACATGTTAATAAAGTTCGTAAATGGGGGGCAGATGGAGTAATTATTGGAAGTGCATTTATTAAAAGAATATCTAATAGTAATGAAAAGGAAGTTGTTAATCAAATTGGTAAATTTTGTGAAGAAATGCGTAAAGCTGCTGATCAATAAATGTAATTAAAAACTAATTTTGCATGTTTATTTTATTAAAAAACCCCTAGATGAAAAGGGGTTTAATTCTTATTAATTAAAATAATATTTTATGGGTATTATTCTGATGGTAATAATCTTATTTGTTTTCTCCCTAGCTTTATTTCAAACTCATCACCTGCTTTTAAGTCTAAAAGTGCTGTATATGCTTTCCCAATCAAAAGATTGCCATTACCTTGAACTGTGGCTATATAACTTAACTTTCTGCCACCCTTACCAATACCTGCAACTCCGGTATCTCCGAGGTTAACGCCTTTTGCTTCAAGAAGTGCTTCATAAAAAGCAGTGAAATTTAAACGTTCGCTTCCATTTTTTTTCGTGGAAACGTATCCACATGCACGAACAAGATCTGACTTGCTAACATCACCAAGTTCTTTAACTTTAGCAAGGAGATCGCTACCACTTAGCATAATAAATTAATAAAAAGTTATTCTTAATTAACATAGCAATTAGTGTGTAAATTGTGCAATTATTAAGCATATATTTATTCAATTAGTTATCTTTTAATGATGGAAAAATTTATAGTATTTGGGAAGTATTGTGACGATGCAATTAACAAAAGGGAACCATTTCGTAAAATTCATCTTGATAGACTTGGGGATTTAAAAGATAGAAATATTTTAATTACTTTAGGACCTACTAAATGTACAAAATATTTATTTGGTATTTTTAACGCTAATAATGAAAATGAATTAAGACAATTAATTGAGAAAGATATTTATTGGCAGGAAGGTATATGGATTGATTTTGATATTTATCCATGGATTCAAGCATTCTAATAAAGTATATATAAAAAAATGATTATATTTAAGTAAGTTTTATTTATAATTAGAACGACAATTATTTTTTATAATTGTAAAAATAAGATATTTATTTATATAAAAAATTATAAATAAATAATAGAATTTATAATAAAAATGATTCTAAAATACTATGTATATATGGGTATTAAAGTTAGTTTTTAAATCAAAAAAATAGCTTAGTTTAAATATTTTATTTACTACTGTCTTTTTTTATTTGGTTCACTAAGGAGTCGATATCTAATTGATTATATGGGTGGGTTTCGTTTATTCCATGAGAATTAGTTTGAATATTGTTTAACCAGTTTTGTTCGATCTTTATGAGATTTTTAACAATGTTGAAAATACCTCCTTTTTTATAAAATTCTTTAACTTTTTGGGTGATTTCGGAGGTTCGGCTTGATTTGAGATTTAATTCATTAGCAAGATCTTTTTGTGTATATCCATGGGATTTTAACCAATCTTTAATAAAAGACATAAGTTCTTTTTCTTCTCCTTGTGAAAGTTTACTCACTTAACAAAAGGGAATAATTTATTAAGTTTCCTTTCTGCTCTTGCTCTTATTGCAGGAGTCATATATCTACTCCATATACTTAAAACTGCAGTAAGAGCAACAAAGTCATCACTGTAACCTACTAAAGGCATAAAGTCAGGGAATAGATCAAATGGCATTATTAAATAAGCTAGTGCGGCCATTAAGGAAACTCTTACTTGTGTTGGAGTGAAAGGATCGAGAGCCATTTCTAGGACTTCTAAAGCTGGTTTTGCAATTGTTCTACCAGCTCTTATTAAGATTTTTATAATGATATTTTCATCTAATGATGAACTTTCTAAAACCTCTGCATCATAAATTTTTTCTTTGTTTTTGTAATAGCTATCATTCATAATTTTTAATTTAATTAATTATTGATTTTTAGCTAACACTATCAACTAGTCCATTCTGGATCCCTGCTTTTCTAAGCTTTCTCAAGGCTCTTTGTACAACTTGTCTGCAATATTCTCTACTACAACTCATATGTCTTGCAACTTCAGCTAAAGTTCGCCATTCATTTGAACCATCTAAACCGAATCTAAGGCTTACTATCTTTCTTTCTTTTTCAGTTAGATTTGCCTTATCTAATAATGTCCATGCAGAGGAAGTCCTCTCAGCTAATTCTGCTAATTCCATAGGAGGCGTTTGATCACTTGGCAGAATATCAACAAGTTCAGATGGATCGGACTTAGATTTTACAGTGCCTTGAAGACTAACTGTTATACTTCTCAACTCGCAAGAAAGAAGTTCATCTATCTCCTCTTTCGTAATTTTCAGCTCATTTGCTAACTCAATGCTAGTTGGAGGAAAACCTTTAAGTTGCATTAGCTTTGATTTTGCTGCTCTTAATTTAGTAAGCTTTTCATTAATGTTTACTGGTATTCTTATTGTTCTACTTTGCGTTGAGAGTGCTCTATTTAATCCCTGCCTTATCCACCAATAGGCATAAGTAGAGAATCTATGCCCTCTTGAAGGGTCGTATTTCTCTACAGCTCGCGTAAGTCCAAGGGTACCTTCTTGAATTAAATCTAACAAATCTAAACCTTTTCCCTGATATCTTTTTGAGAGATTAACTACTAATCTTAGATTTGCTGTAATCATATCGTTCTTAGCTTTTTCCCCAATTTTTATTTTCTTTTTTTCCTCTTCGGAATATTCACAATCAGGACCTTTACCACCGGCTATTTGACATCTATTGATAAGTACAACCATTTCTTGGACTTTTCTTCCCATAGTGAGTTCCCTCTCTGGTGTCAAAAGTTGATGACGACCTATTTCTCCAAGAAAATCGCTCAATGAACTCACGATTTACACCTTTGCTTAATACATTTAACTTATAGTTATTTTCCTAATAAGCTATACATGTAATAATTAATTAATATTTAATTAATAATTATTATTTATTAATTTGATTGAATTTATAGTTTCCGTATATAAATATTTAATTATTCTTTTTTCTTCTTGATTCAAGAATAGTTAGTACATCTCTCCACTCAACTCCCTTATGCAGCAATGCTACTTGAAGATGATAAATTATATCTGAAGCTTCATTTGCGATTTCATTTTTGTCATTATCTTTGCAGGCCATAATAAATTCAGCAGTTTCTTCTCCCATTTTTTTTAAGATAGTATTACTACCTTTTGTTAACAAATGATTTGTATAACTTTTCTCTAAAGGATTGATTGATCTTTCATTAATAGTATCAAATAATTCTGAGCAAATATTAGAAAAAGGATTTGTTTTCTTTGATGTTTTATTAACTGAATTACTATCAATTTCATTGAAAAAACAACTTTTTTCGCCTGTATGGCATGCCCCTGAGCCATTCTGTTCTATTGAAAGAACAAGTGCATCATTATCGCAATCAAATCTAATTTCTTTAAGAAATTGGGTACTACCGCTCGTTGCTCCTTTTCTCCATATCTCGGATCTAGATCGGCTCCAGTAATGTACATTTCTTGTTTCGAGTGTTTTATTTAAAGATTCTTTATTCATCCAAGCCAACATAAGAATGGATCCGTCTAGCCAGTCTTGCGCTATTGCAGGAATTAATCCATTATTATCAAAACGAAGTTCCTCTATAGAAAAATTTGTTGAATAAGCCATTATATTTAATGTGTTAGACCTCTTACTCTTTGATTTACTAAAGTTTATCTTATCAGTTTATTAATGGATATTCATTCATCACAATTTTCTTGCAGCAAAAGTTATGAGGATTTTCCCTGCTCTCATAGGCAATGGCGCCATGATGGACATTGTAGATTTGTCCATGGTTATTCAAGGACATTTACCTTTTGGTTCGCTGCTAAAGAATTGGACAAAAATGGTTTTGTCGTTGATTTTTCTGGTTTGAAACCTCTTGAGAAAAGGCTTAAAGAACAGTTTGATCATACATTTCTTGTAAATAGTGATGATCCTTTATTAAATTACTGGAGGAAATTACATGATTTAGATGCTTTAAATTTGAAGATAATGGATAATGTTGGAATGGAATTTTCTTCTGAAATGATTTGGCAATGGGCTAATGAATACTTGAAGAATAATGATAAAGGAAGAACATGCTGCTGGAAAGCTGAATCAAAAGAAAATAAATCAAATTCTGCTAGTTATGAAAAATTCCCAGAGTGGTTTTAAAATTTTATTTAAAAGTTTATAAGCAAATTTAAAAAAAATACTTTAATCAAAATATTAATCTACAAATATGCATCCATCTTTAATAGAAATATAAACCTCTTTTTTTGTTAAGTAATTGTTATTGAGAATATTATTTGCAATTTTCGTCTCAATATCTTTTTGAATAATTCTTTTTAATGGTCTTGCTCCATAACTATTATCAAAACTATTTCTGACTAGATGGTCAATAGCCTCATCTGTAATTTGCAAGTTAAAGTCTTTTTTGATAAGCCTATTTTCTAGATTTTTTAGTTGTATTTTAGCTATATCTTTTAATTCATTTAATTCCAAATTTTGAAATATAATTATTTCATCTAGGCGGTTTAAGAATTCTGGTTTAAAAAATTTCTTCAATTCAACATTCACAATATTTTTAATTTCATTTTTATCTTCGTTCCTGATAGATAAATCATTTATGGATTGACCTCCTAAATTACTTGTAAGAACAATTATTGAATTTTTAAAACTAATTGTTCTGCCTTGCCCATCGGTAATAATCCCATCATCAAGAACCTGTAGTAAGATATCTAAAACATCTTTGTGGGCTTTTTCTATTTCATCTAGGAGTATGAGAGAGTAAGGGTTTTTCCTCACAGCTTCGGTTAATTGGCCTCCTGATTCAAAACCTAGATACCCTGGCGGGGCTCCAATAATTTTGCTTACAGAATGCTTTTCCATATATTCAGACATGTCTAGTCTCGTGATTGATGAATTAGAGTCAAATATTGTTTTGGCTATTACTTTACTTAGTTCAGTCTTTCCTACTCCTGTTGGCCCTAAAAATAAGAAACTAGCTATTGGTCTATTGGGATCATTTAGTCCTGTCCTTGATCTCTTAATTGAATCTGAGACAGCACATATAGCACTATTCTGACCAATAATTTTTTCTTTAAGAGTTAATTCTAGTTTCAAAAGTTTTTCTTTTTCAGATTGATTTAAATTATTTACTGGAATAGAAGTCCACTTCGAGACAACTTCTGCTATATCATCAAAATTAACCTCTTGCCTTAAAAGATTCTTTTCACCATTTTTAAAAGAATCTACTAAATTTTCACTTCTTATCTTTAATTTTTTTTGTAAAGAAGTTAAGGTTCCAAATTCTAATTCTGCTGCTTTATTGAGATCAAAACTTCTTTTGGCTTGTTCAATTTTTAATTGAGTAGATTCAATTTCTTCTTTTAAATTACTAATCTCATCAATTTCTTCTTTCTCTTTTCTCCATTGATTATTTAATTCGGATTGCCTAATCTTAAGATCTTGAAGCTCATTATTAATTCTTTTTAGCCTTTCTAAAGAAAAATTATCTGATTCCCTTTGTAAGGATAAATTCTCCATTTCTAGTTGTAAAACTTTTCTATCAATCTCATCAATTTCTTCTGGTTTGGATGTTATTACCATATTTAATCTTGAAGCGGCTTCATCAATTAAATCGATTGCTTTGTCTGGTAGGAATCTATCATTTATATATCTTTCACTTAAGCTAGCAGCAGCAACAAGAGCATTATCAGAAATTCTTACACTATGATGAACCTCATATTTTTCTCTTAGCCCTCTAAGTATTGAAATCGTATCATCTACTGAAGGAGCGTTAATTTTTATTTTCTGAAATCTCCTTTCAAGCGCAGGATCTTTTTCAATATTTTGTTTATGCTCATTAATTGTCGTAGCACCTATACATCTTAATTCCCCCCTTGCGAGCATTGGTTTCAAGAGATTACTGGCATCTAAAGAGCCTCCAGTTGCTCCAGCACCAACAACTGTATGAATTTCATCTATAAAAAGAATAATCTTACCTTCAGAACTTTTAACTTTTTTTAAAACATTTTTAATTCTCTCTTCAAATTCGCCTCGGTATTTTGCTCCAGCTATTAATGAACCCATATCGATTGATATCAATTGCCTATTATTTAATGAAGATGGGACATCTCCATTAACGATTCGCTGAGCTAAACCTTCTACTATTGCAGTTTTACCTACTCCAGGTTCTCCTATTAGAACAGGATTATTCTTGGTTCTTCTGCTTAATATTTGGATCGTTCTTCTGATTTCTTCATCTCTCCCAATAACAGGGTCAAGTATGCCATCCCTAGCTGATTTTGTAAGATCAATGCCGAATTTATCTAAAGTATCATTTGAACTTTCAAAATTATCATTAATCGTGGATTGAGATTTCATCTTATTTAAAAGTTCTAAAAATTCAGGGATTTTTTTTGTATTTAAAACTAATTCACTGCAGATCTCATCATAAGACAAACCGTAAAGTATGTGCTCTGTTGATATCACTACATCATTAAACGAAACTCTTAAATCATTTGCTTTTAAAAAAACTTTTTCTGTGGTTTCTCCTATAAATAGAGTTTTTTGTTTATTCTTCATTTTTGCTTTCGCATTTAATAAAGAAGTTAACTTTGTTTCTATCTTTCTAATGTTTACACAATTTTTTTTTAGTATTTTAGAGGTGAAAATATCTTGTTTTATAAGTGCAAGGAATATATTTTCAGAATCTATATTTTGCTGAAAATTATTTTGTGCAATTTCCTTTGACAAAATAAAAATATCCCAAGCAGAATTAGAGAATTCACTTGGGACAAATTTCATTTAAGCAATGTAATTAATTTAATTAATAAAATAATCGCAATATTTAGTAAATATTTTTTTAATTAATTAGGTATTTTATTCAACAATTACTTTACCTACCATCCCTGCACCTCTGTGAGGCTCACAATAGTAATCAAAAGTTCCTGCTGTATTAAATGTTTCTTCCCATGATTCGCCAGGAGCGAAGGCTAGATCAGCATGACTTAATTCTTCATGGCCATCAAAAACAGCATTATGAGGGGCTAATTTATTATTGATGAATTTAACAGTATCACCTGTACTGATAGTTACAGAACTTGGTTCAAAAGCCAACATTCCAGCGTCAGTACCAAGCTTAACTTCAACAGTTTTAGCAGAAACAGAAGAAATTCCTAGTCCTAGAGTTAAAACTATTGCAAAAAAACCTGCAAAGATTGAACGTAACATAATTTAAATTTACTATTTATATATATTACAAGGTTTTTGGAACTAAATCGCGAGAAGTTTAATTGATATTACAACCTGGTAACTTTGCTAACCTTAAAACATCTTGCAGGGATCTGGCATAACTTTTTAAATTTAATTTCTCAGGATTAGTTATGGGCACATGGTTAAAGTCATATTTTTTTATGCTGAAGCTATCCCAAGGAGACATTTGAATAGGAAGCACTCTTAATAATATTTTCATTATTGTTTTTGTTAAGGAAATGGAAAAGTATCTATTCATTCCGTTTCTCTTTAAAAGGATATTTATCGCATCATCAATTGAAATAAAGTTTTGACCTAATACAAATTTTTTGAACCCTTTGTAATTCTCTTCTTTATGATTTTTAATTAGAAACCCACAAATTTGTGCAATATCATTGGCATGTATAAAGTGAAACTTTGAGTCAAGTTTTATAAATCTTGCTATCCAAAGCCATTTATTTATTTCTTTCAATCCGCTTGTTAAATAGCTCACGGGATACTTACTTCTTTTATTAAGAGTCCCTCCAAAAACTAATGTAGGAAAAACTGCGAATGTTTTTTCTGCAAATGAGCTCTCTTTAAGTCTTTCAAAACACTTATATTTTGTTTGAATATATTCTGTTCCATAAGTTAAAGATTCCCTCATTAATTCACATTGTTCGTTGAGTATGCTGGCTGTTGAAAAATAAATTATTTTCTCTAATTTATCTTTTTCAAGCATTCCTAGTAACTCTTCGAACGCTTTTATGTTTACATCATAGGCTCTTTTTGGATCACCCCAAGCAGTCGCAGTGTGGATAAGAAAATTTACCTGACTAATTTCTTTACTAAATCTATTGCATTCTCTGATATCACATATAAGCAATTTAATCCGCTTGTTCTTCTGTATAGCAAGGGGGAGCTTATTTTTATCTCTTACCATGAGATAAAGCTTAAATCGAGTGTTTCTTAAAAACCAATCAATCAGATATTGGCCAACACATCCGTTAGAACCTGTTATTAATAAGTTTTTAATTGCCAAAATTTAAATTAATAAGTTAGTTTTTTACCATGCTCAAAAAATGTTTGAGCATTTTCTTCTGGTGTGCCTGGTAAAATTCCATGACCTAAATTAAGAATATATTTTCTCTCTTTTACTTTATTGAAAGTAGTATCAATTCTCTCCTTTATTGAATCTTTATTTCCGAATAATATACCTGGATCAACATTTCCTTGTATTCCAATTCCTGTAGGGATTCGCTTGCAAGCCTCCTCAATATCTACAGTCCAGTCTAGTGAAATTATATCTACACCAGTTTTAGCCATTCTTTCTAATACCCCAGCACTGCCCGATATGTACAATATTATCGGAGTATCTGGGAATTCTTCTTTAACGATGTCAACAACTTTCTTTTGATAAGGGCCAGCAAAAATATCGTAGTCTTGAGGACTTAATTGCCCTGCCCAAGAGTCAAAAATTTGTACAACTTGAGCGCCAGATTTTATTTGATACTTTAAATACTCACCAATGGATTTTGCAAAGTGATCTAGAAGTTTGTGAAGTAAATCAGGTTCTTTAAAAGCCATTGACTTTATTAAAGAATAATTTTTGCTGCTTTTACCTTCAACGACATATGCAGCCAAAGTCCAAGGTGCTCCAACAAAGCCAAGAACCGTTGCTTCATTTTTTACATCTTTTTTTAATGATGAAAGGACTTCTCCCACAAAACTTAAACTTTCGTTCGGAATTAATTCTTTTAAATTTTCTACTTGGTGAATATTTCTTATGGGATCTTCTATTATTGGACCCTTACTTTCTATTATTTCAAAGTTGATTCCCATTCCAGGAAGAGGGGTAAGTATATCTGAAAAAAGAATTACACCATCTGGCTTGAAAGCCAAAAAAGGTTGCATTGAAATTTCATAAGAGAGTTCTGGGTTCTCAGACCTTTCCCTAAAGCTTGGGTAGCGTTCTCTTAAATCTCTGTAAATCTTCATATATCTGCCTGCTTGTCTCATCATCCATACTGGAGGCCTATTAACTTTCTTTCCTAAGGCAGCAGATAGTAAAAGTGGTAAATTCTCACCCATTTTTTGAGTACAATATGATTTTTAAAAATTAAAAATCTTTAACTTAAAAATTTTACAACGTGGAGCAGATTAAAATCACTATGTGAAGAATTAAATGAAATTGACTAATAAATAAACCTTTATTATTGATTTAATTGATGCTTAAAGATACTTACACTTAGCGGTGGCAAAACAATTTCAAGAGCATTTTCATAATTATGAATATTATATTTTAAAGTTTCCTTACCTCCCATATTCCCTTTGTTACTGCCGCCATATTTAGAACCGTCTGAATTGAAAATCTCTTTATAGAAGCCCTCTAAAGGAACACCTATTTTATAGGATCCATGAAAGTTAGGGGTAAAGTTTGCAACAACTACAAGCCATTCATTACTTTCATTTTCCCTTCTCATAAAACTGATAACTGAATTGGAGGTGTCATCGCAATCTATCCATTGGAATCCATAAGGATCAAAGTCATTTTTCCATAAAGAAGGCTCATTTTTATAAAGTTTATTTAAGTCATCAACCAAGTTTCTAATACCTTTATGGGGTTCAAATTCTAAAAGTTCCCATTGAAGATCATCCCAAACATTCCATTCTTGCCTT
Organism: Prochlorococcus sp. AG-321-D23; assembly: GCA_003283445.1. Taxonomy (GTDB): domain Bacteria; phylum Cyanobacteriota; class Cyanobacteriia; order PCC-6307; family Cyanobiaceae; genus Prochlorococcus_A. The sequence continues at coordinate 61,267 of QBXG01000001.1, forward strand.
TGTCCAAATTCCATTCCCATAAAAATTGTCTTTTTACCAGGATGTGTCCACATGTAAGTTAATAGAGCCCTTGTATTCGCGAATTTTTTCCAATCATCTCCAGGCATTTTATGTAAAAGATGACTTTTCCCATGAACAACTTCATCGTGACTTAGGGCAAGCATAAAATTTTCGGTGTAATTATAAGTTATTGAAAAGGTCACACTATTTTGATGAAATTGCCTAAACCAAGGATCTATTTCAAAATAATCGAGCATATCATGCATCCAACCCATATTCCATTTTAAATTGAAACCTAGTCCACCTACATTTGTAGGCTCGGTAACCATTGGCCAAGTTGTGGATTCTTCAGCAATAGATAGTGCGCCTGGAAAATGCTGAAAAAGTACATGGTTTGCTTGCTGAAGAAATTTAACAGCTTCTAAATTTTCATTCCCACCATTTTCATTTGGAATCCATTCACCCTCTGGACGTAAATAGTCTCTATATAACATTGAAGCTACAGCATCTACTCTTATCCCATCAATATGGAATTCCTCAAACCAATAAATAAGATTTGCTACTAAAAAATTCCTTACTTCATTTCTACTGTAGTTAAATATTAAAGTACCCCATTCCTTATGCTCTCCAATACGAGGATCACCATGTTCATAAAGATGACAACCATCAAAGAAAGCTAAACCATGCTTATCTTTTGGAAAATGGCCTGGAACCCAGTCGAGAATTACACCTATACCCTCTGCATGACATCTATTTATAAACTCTTTAAATTCATTAGGAGTGCCATATCTACTTGTAGGGGCGTACCAACCGGTGACTTGATAGCCCCAGGAACCATCGAAAGGATGTTCCGAAATAGGCATTAATTCGATATGAGTAAATCCTCTTTCTTTTACATATGGGATAAGCTTTTCTGTTAACTCTGGATAAGTTAAAAACCTTGTCCCAGGTTTTAAATCTGCTGCAGGAACTGGAGATCTTGTCTGTCCATTTTTTTCAATATGTTTATTCTCAATTGAATCGTGCATCCAACTTCCCAAATGCATCTCATAAACTGAAATAGGTTTATTAATTTGACTAGATGAATCTCTATTAGTTATCCAAGAACTATCTTCCCAATCAAAATCGTTAAGTTTAGATACTATTGAGCCATTTTGGGGTCTGACTTCATGAAGGAAACCATATGGATCAGCTTTTTCATAAATATGTCCTTCTTGAGTTCTTATTTCATATTTATAAGCATCTCCTTCTTTCATTATTGGCATAAATAATTCCCAAATACCACCTAGCCTTTTTTGCATAGGATGATGTCTACCGTCCCAAGAATTTATATCTCCGATTATTGAGATTGATTTTGCATTTGGTGCCCAAACACAGAACATTACTCCTTTTTGATTTGTTTCTTCATGGATGTGAGCCCCCATTTTTTCCCAAATATGATGATGGTTACCTTCAGCAAAAAGGTGTCTGTCTAATTCCCCCATCCATTCTTCCCTGTAAGCCCAAGGATCTTGCTGTGAATGAGAAACTCCTCCTCTTAGTACATTTATTTGATAATTATTTTTGGGATCTTCAGGAAGTGTTACTTCAAACAGCCATTTATGATTTAACGTAGTTGTTTTATAGGTTTTATCTTTAAAAATAATATTTACTTCATCTGCTTCAGGCATCCATACTCTTGTTATCCACTGTCCATTAACGAAATGGGGACCTAAAATATTTAATGGATTATCATTGCAACAATTTTCGAGGTTGAAAGCTTCTGATTTAATCCAGTCTGCTTGAATAGTTTCTTTCATGACTGGTAGTTGTTAAGGAATTAGTTTATCAAATTATCAACCAAATAAAAAAAAAATTAGTTGAAAAATGGAGTCATTTTCATAAATGTTTTATTTAGTTCAAAACTTAAAGTTATTATTTTGTGATTAATAGTTGGGGCACCAAGCATATCATCACCAAATCCTGAATTAACACCAATAGCTGGGTATGCAGCAGCTGATATAGATAACCTTAGTTTTGTACCTTTTAGAATCGTAATATTAGTAGGATGCATTGCTATTTCGCAATCACATTCTTCATTTCTTTGTAAGTTTTTAACTCTTAAAAATCCAGTTGAAAATTGATTAACAGTTTTATCATGTTCATTAACAAGAGACAAAGCAAGACATATATCAAAACTTTTCATATCACTCTTTACAGAGGTTTGAAGTATGGGTATCCCTGAAAGTTGAAGATCTTCTTCGAAGGAATTGGTTTGAAAAACACCCACATCTAATCTTTTGTCAAAAATATATCTATCAAACAACCCAGGATTTGGACCTAAGTGTCCTCCGTCTCCTTGAAATGGCCTCCACGGATCATGAACAATTGAAAACCAGCCCGATCCTTTTGAATTCAAGATAAGACTCCCATCAATAGTTTCGACATTTGCTGTTCCATTACTTTCAAGACCAAACTTGTAATTATGAATTACGTTCTCTTCAATTAAATCCCATTTTTTTATTGATAGATTCCAAATCTTTTTATGTTTTAAAGAACTTGTTTTGTTAACTTCTTTATCCGTTTTGAGGTGGGTATCAAAAAAATCTAACAAAGTTTTTTGTGATCCCTTCCACCAATTTAGATGTGTAGAATCCCCAATAATTATGTCAGGATTTCCACCTGCTGCTTTTGATTTTTGATATAGGTCAAATGCCCCTCTTAGATGAGGATCCCAAAGACCACCAATAATTAACATTGGTTTTTTTAGCCATGATGCAATTAGTTTTATCTCTAGAAAATCTTTATTTTGATTTAGATTATTTAGCCATTCGAGTACAAAGTTATTGGGATCATATCTTTTTAAAAGATCTACTCCTTTTCTTAAATAACTTTTATTTTCTAGGGCTGATATTATTTCTTCCCATCCTAAAGAATTATTTTCTCTTCTCATCTTTAAGGCAGCTATTTGTAATCCCCACACAATATTATTATTCCACCAAAAAGCCCCCCCATCCGAACTCCAATGATCTTTAAAATCTATCCCCGTCATTGCGGGCGATAAGCAATCAGGAGGTTTTGAATCTTTTGTTCCTGTAAGTTGAGTTAATCCTTGATATGAAAAGCCATATAAGCCAAGTTTTCCATTGCATTCTTTTAGAGATCTAACCCATTGGTGCGTTTCTGATGTATCACTAGGTTCTTGAGAGAACCCTTTGAATACCCCACCAGATGATCCCTGACCTCTAACATCTTGCACTACTACTGTGTATCCCTTTGAAGCCCACCATTCAGGATGAGAATAAGTAATTGTTGAAGCTATTTCTCTTCCATAGGGTTGTCTCATTAATAAAGCGGGCCAAGAACCTTTATCTTTAGGTGTCCAAATTCTTGATACTAGGTCAACTCCATCATTTAATCTTAAAGACTTATCAACCCATTTTACTTCCCGCATTTAAGTGTTTATATAACCTGAGGACAATGAAGACCAATTACATAAATAGATAGAATTTCAGCATTAATTGGATTCAAGTTATTTTTTTTTGAAACAAACTCTATAGCTTTATCTGAACTTGCTGAGATGCCTTTTGAGTTTAACTCTTTAAATTTATTACACATCTTAATTGCATCATCAGGATTCTTTTTGACGCTTTCCAAAAGATTTGATTGACTTAAAACGGGATTTATATAGCTTAACGATAAAAATAATAATAAAAAAAGGTTGTTCATTATATTTATTTTTTCTAAATTCTACATTAAAAAAATCTTTTAACCAAGATTTTAAAAAGATTTACAGATTTCATTAGCCCTCTTTATCCAATCTTTTAAAGTGGATAAAGTTATATTTGTTTGAGTTTTAGTTCTAAGACTTCTCTCCAATCTTCCAATTCTCTCTTTGAGATCATATGGGTTTAAAACTGAAAGAGATTTGATAGAACCTATTCCACAATGTAATAGTAAATAAGATTCATATGGAGTTATTGAAAGCTCATTTTTAAAATTGGCAATAGCTCTGATTTTTCTTAAATTATTTAATGTACATAATGAATGAGATTTTTGAATGATATTTAATTCGGAATCACTAAGTTGACTTAATCTTTTAAAGTCGTCTAGTTTCTTATCAATTAAAAAAGATTTTTCATGTCTGAAATTCTCAGGTAAAATTTCTAAAAATTTTTCTTCTATCATTTATTCCTCTAATTCATATTAAACCTTTTTTCTATTTCTCCAATAATTACTGGTTTACTAACGTCATTGGATATCTTCTCAAGTTTCCTGATTTTAATTTTTACTTTTGATCCTGATCTACTACCTTTTTTAAGATTTTCAGATAATTGTTTTAGAGTCGGCTCAATTGCTTCCTCTGGAAATTCACTATCAGCTTTTGTAACAATTAAATCAAAACCATTATCATAAACAACTGGAACATATTTGGCTCCATCAATTTTTATATTATCTGTATAGCTATGTATAAAAGCCCAACTGCTTAAAGAAAGTAATAATGAAAATATAGTCGCACCTGTAATTCTAAATTTAAAACCAAAGTTAAAAATATAAGCAATCAAAGTAACTAGAAAAAGAAATATTCCTAAAAATCCAAATATCTTAGGTGTATTAGCTAATAGTTCAAAAAAAGACATTTAGTGGCTTTAAGCTGATTAATTTCTTATATTTTGTAAGCCTACTCTATTTTGGGATTCTAACTTGAAAAAAATTAGATCTCTAAATTTTAATAAAAAGCTTTTTTTCTTAGGGACTGCATTGTCAATTAGCTTTGTAGGAACTTTTTTATTAAATAAATTTCTTGAAGATTTCTATACCAATAGAAAAACCATACTTGAAAATAGGATAGAAAAATTTTTAAATAAAGAAGTAGATTTGGGGGATTATTCTGGGATCAGATTTCTTGGGATATCTTTAAATAATCTAAAAATTATTGATAAAAATAGTTTAAATTCTGAAATCTTAGCGAATAATATCTACGTAGGTATAATGCCAATAAGATCATTTTTAAATCAAAGATGGATTTTTAACATAAAACCAAAAAAAACAAAAATTGAAATAAACAATGATTTTTTCAAAAGAGGAAAATCTGTTGATAGCGAAAAAAGATTTATAAAAAGTAAAGTAAACTATGATTTAAATTTTAATTTAAGGGAATCTGCAAATTTCAAATTAAAGGATATTGGATTAGAGACTAAAGTAAAAGGAAAATTAAGATACAAATCAAAATCTAAGCAGTTATTTGGTAATTTTCAGACATATACTAAGGGTAAAGGTAGGTTAAATTTAAAACTAAATACTAAATTAAATAAAGACTTTTTGAATCTCGAAATATTATCTCGTGGGATAAACTTGAAGGGATCTGAGTATAGTTTTGGTGGCAATAAATTTGCTATTAGAGGAGGAAAAATTAAATCTAATTTTAAATTTTTTAAATCTTCTAAAAAAACGTCTTGCAAAGGTAATCTTTCTTTCAATAACTTAAGATTAAAAACTAATAATTTAGTAGAGGATATAAAAACCGATTCTATAAGGTTTTTATGCCAAGGTAATAATATTATTGCAGATACAAAAAATCTTAATTATGGTACTTTAATATCTGATTTTAATCTTAATGTTCCTTTAAATAAAAATATTAATAACATAAATTTAAAAGGTAATGTTGGATATTTAAATAGTTTAAATCCCGAAATACAACTATCAGGAAATATACCCTATTGGTTTGATAAAAGGGGCATAAATTTCGGAAAAATTAATTCAAGTTTCATTCTTAATAGAACCCAATTATCTAATTTAAATATTTTTCGTAAAGATAAGATACGAGGTTTTATTACTGCAAAAGGAGAATTAAAAGGTGAGATAAATAAACCTGATATTAAAATCAATTTCAACGTTGATTATCCTCATTACAAAGGGATAAGGATAAGAGAAATATGGGAGGGTGAGATTAAAAATCAAAATAAAAAATATGTAGTAAATATGAAGAATAGATATTCACCCGTGCCTTCTTTCCTTACCTTTAATCTTGATTCAAAGATTAAGTTAGAGAATATAACCTTTAGCAGAATATTTAATTCCAATAAAGGTAGTATAAATTTAGTTAAAGATGATGATAAGTATCGTTGGAATGCAAATAATTTTCCCTTAGATGAGCTTGAATTGGCTATTGGTAATAATGAATTCGATAGAGTTAGTGGAATCGTTAATGGTTCTGGTTTTATATCTATAGATCAAACTTATTTTGATGGTCGTTTAGCTTGGAGTTTGGGCAAATATAGAAATATAAAGTTTGCTAATTCATTATTTGATTTTACTCTTGATAATAAATCGTTTTTGGTTAATTCATCACTATATCCCATTGATGGAGGTATGATTGATCTTGAATATGATTCTAATAAAGAGGATAATTTTAATATAAATTTTAATAATATTAGTACTAGTTGGACATTACAAACAGCAGTCGATATTTTAAATTTTGATAATAAAAAATTTCTTCCTAATAGTAATTCTAGAGCCTTGGATGACATCGAAATTGATAATATTGAAAGCTCATTTTCCGAAAAAATACTTTTTATAAATAATTTCAAAGAAAATGACAATATCTTAGAAGATAAACTTAATTTAAAAAGATATTTAGATAAATTTCAAAGTAGATATGATGCAAATGTATCTATAGAAGGGAATAATAAATCTAATTTTAGATTAAAAACTAAATTAAATGGATCTCTTGATATTAAAAGCGAAAGTAAAAAAAACTCTAAAGAAAAGTTTTCTCTAGATTTAGAAGGAGGAATTTTTACAGGAAAAGGTTTTTTGAATATTAATAAATTACCTTTAAAAACTATAAATATATTTTTAGATAAACCTAGAGACTTTAAAGGAAATTTGGATATTAATTTAGTTTATAATCTGGATAAAAAATACTTTGCGACTAATATTTCTTCTAATAATACATCAATTAATAATAGCCCGATCAAATTAGATATTGGAGAAGTCCAATATGGTGATTCGAATTTTGATTTAGATTTTTCCTTTTTATTAAATAATTCAAACATCCCAATAAATATTTCAGGTTCTATTCCTTTTAACAAAAAGGATAAATTAGACTTGAGATTAAATGGTAATGGAAAGTTTATTGAATTAGTAGATATCTTCGCCAATGATTATTTCACTTTTAAGAAAGGTGATGTAAATCTTAAAATGATAATAAAAGGAACTGTTAAAAAACCTATTGCTAATGGTTTTGTTTTTATTAGGGATTCAGAAATTGATATTTATAGTAATGTCATTAAAAATATTAATAGCACAATAATTTTTGATTTTGATCAAATAGAAATCAAAAGCTTTAAAGCTTCTGATGATGCTTCTGGAAATATTTTTATTAAGGGGGTTTTACCTTTTTATAGTAAAAAGAGTTTGAATGAAAAAGATATTAGCTTATTAACTAATAATTTTAATATTAAATCTAATAATATAAAATTTCTAACTGACTCTAAAATCAATATTAGTGGTTCATTCCAAGATCCAATATTTAGTGGAAAGTTAGCACTAAATAATGGGTTTATTAATTTAAATAATGCTGATAATAAAAATAATAAAAAAATAAATTCTAAAGAAAGAAATTATAAAAGAAATTGGCCAGAACTATTTTGGGAAAAAGATAAAAATATTGAAATAATTTCTAATGAAACTATATTAAATTCTTTTCTTTTAGGAGAAAATTTCCCATATTATCTTGATAATCTAAGTTTTAAGAATCTAAAATTAAAACTTGGACCAGATTTTAGAATTCAATATGCAGGTATAGTTAAGGCTTATTTAGATACCAAGTTAGATTTGAATTTTAATGGACAGGTTGGAGAAGATTTAAATGCTAGAGGCCTTATTACTTTAAGTAAAGGTACAGCAAATTTATATACAACACCATTCAAATTAGATAAAAATAAAGAAAATTATATTTTATTTGCCTCTAGAAGTGGTATTGTTCCTTTTATTAACTTTTCACTAACTAGTAAAGTTCCAGATTCAATAATACCAATTAGTGAAAATAATCAAGATCTTAATATTTCAAGTGGCCTTGATGCGAATGTTAGATCAAGTGGTTTTGGAGCGGTTGGAATCGGTAATACAAGACTTATAAAAATCGAAGCATCATATGAAGGATTTTTAGATCAATTATCATTTGAGGATGAAAATAGAAAAATACAATTAAGAAGTACTCCAAGTTATAACAGATCTCAAATTATTGGTTTGATAGGAGGAAACTCTGCAAATTTAATAAATAGAGCATTTATTTCTCAACTCAATACGGCAGATGCATTTAGTGAGAAATTTCAATTGTCTTTATATCCGGCCATAATAGAAAATAATGAACCAATTAATAATGTTTTTTCTAATGAAAACCTTGATCTAGATGAGACTGATGAATCATCTTCAAATACTGGGTTGTCTACTCAAGCTTGGATTGCCGAAATAGGTCTTGATATTAGTGATAGAGTTAACTTTGCTGTTCAAGCAACTCCAGATAGAGATGATTTGCCACCTTTAGGAATACTTACTTTACAAGCTAATCCAAACTTGGAATTATTAGGTTCTATAGATTCCGAGGGAGAGTGGAAAAGTCAAGTTCAATTATTTTTCAGATATTAATTACTAAAATAAAAGTCTTAAGAATGCTTATTTTGAATTATTATTAGGTGAATTAAATTTAATTATGACTGATATATTTGAAGTACCAACTCCTGATAATGAACTTTTAGAAAAAGCAAAACAACTTCGTTTGGCTTCAATTAAAACAAGTCAGACAAATAACGATGACAGAATTAGAGCCTTGAACTTAATGGCTGATTATTTAGAAAAGAACTCTAAAGAAATAATTGAGGCTAATATTGAAGATTATAAGAAAGCTGAAATTAAAGGAATTTCAAAATCCTTACTTTCTAGATTAAAGCTATCAAAAGAAAAACTTGATTTAGGAATTGAAGGTGTAAGACAAGTTGGGAATTTGATTGATCCAGTTGGGCAAATTCAAATAAAAAGGGAACTTTCTAAAGGTTTAATCCTTGAAAGAAAAACAGTACCCATAGGAGTATTAGGAGTGATTTTCGAATCAAGACCCGATGCTGTAATGCAGATAAGTTCTCTGGCCATTAGATCTGGGAATGGAGTAATGCTAAAAGGGGGAAGTGAAGCAAATTTAACTAATCTTGCAATAGTTTGTGCACTTAAGGAGGGTTTGCAAGACTCAAATCTTGATGAAAATGCAATCTGTCTTCTCACAAGTAGAAAAGATAGTATGGCAATGTTGAATTTAGAAAAATATATAAATTTAATAATTCCAAGAGGTAGCAATGAACTAGTTAAATTTATACAGGAGAATACAGAAATTCCTGTATTAGGTCATGCTGATGGAATTTGTCATTTATATATAGATAATGAAGTAAATCTTGATATTGCTTTAAAAGTGGCTTTAGATAGTAAGATCCAATATCCAGCTGCATGTAATGCTGTTGAGACTCTTTTAATACATAAAGATACTGCTTCTGAATTTTTGAATAAGGCGATTCCAATGTTTAACTCTAACGATGTTAAATTGATTGGAGATAAAAAATCTTTTCAATTGGGTGTTGCTTTTGAAGCTAATTATGAGGACTGGCAAACTGAATATTTAGATCTTATTCTTTCTATAAAAATTGTTAATGATTTAGAAGAAGCTATTGCTCATATACAAAAATTTAGTTCAAAACATACAGACGGAATAATTACGGAAAATATCAGTAATGCTAATAAATTTATGAGCGAGATAGATAGTGCAGGCGTTTTTCATAATTGCTCAACAAGATTCGCAGATGGTTTTAGATATGGCTTTGGAGCAGAAGTTGGGATATCTACTCAGACATTGCCCCCAAGAGGCCCAGTAGGACTGGAGGGGCTAGTAACTTACAAGTATTTTTTAAGAGGCGAAGGCCATGTTGTTGATGATTTTTCATCTGGTAAATTAATCTATTCACATAAAGATTTTTAAATCTAAGAAATGGAAACATATTTAAAAATTAATGATATTAAACTTTGGGCAAGAGTTGGTGTTCTAGAAAAAGAAAGAGACCTAGGCCAACTTTTTAGTTTAGATGTTTTTTTATGGGCTAATTTTGAAAATTGTACTCAAAATGATGATATTAAAAGTACAGTTGATTATTCGAAATTAGTTGAAATATTAAAATATCAATCCAAGAAAATATATTGCTTAACTATTGAGAAATATTCAAATGAAATTTTAAAAATTATTGATGAAGAATTTCAAGTCAGCAGAATTAAAATTATATTAACGAAATGTAAACCTCCAATTACTGGTTTTGATGGAGAGGTTTCTATAGTAAGAGTCTTTGAAAATAATTAACGGTATTGTTAAAGAGAAATCCCATAATATTAATTCATGGACTCTGGAATACAGCAGATATTTTCTCTTCGATAACTTCTAAACTTGATGAAATTGGAATTGAATATTTTGCTCCAACACTAAAGCATGAATATGGAATGACATCTATTGTTGAATTAACTAATTTATTAAATTATTTGATTTTAGAAAAATATGGTTCTGAAAAAGAGCTTGATATTTTAGGATTTTCGATGGGTGGAATAATTGGTAGATATTGGATTAAAAAATTGAACGGTTATAAAAGAACTCGGAGATTTATAACTATTGGGTCGCCACATAATGGAACTTTTACATCTCAATTATTTCCTAAATATCCCTTTAAAGGTATATCTGAGATGAAAATAAATAGTCTTTTATTAAGAGAGCTTTCTAGATCCGATCATCTTCTTAGTGGAATCAATTGTATTAGTTTTTTTACTTATTGGGATCTTATGGTTTTCCCTGGATGGCGAGCTTGTTTGAATTCGGGTGAGAAAATATCATTAAAGATCTATAAACATAAAAATTTGGTAAGAAATCCAGATGCTGTCGATAAAATTATCCACAGACTTCTTAATTAACAGATGATAGACCTAAGTGTCTTATCAAAGAATCGGTTTTTGGTTCTCTCCCTCTAAATAATTTAAATACCTCTAGAGGAGAGAAACTTCCACCAAGACTTAAAATTGTATCTTTAAATTTTTTACCTATGACTTTTATATTTTGATTATTTTCTAAATCAGCCTCTTCAAACATAGAAAAAGCATCGGCGCTTAAAACCTCTGCCCATTTATAAGAATAATATCCAGCTGAATAACCTCCTGCAAATATGTGGCTAAAGCAACAAAGGAACTTATCTTCTCGAATAGGTTCGATTACGGTTGTATTTCTGGCAATTTCTTTTCTTATCTCATCAGAATTCTTACCCTGATTACTATAAATATTGCTATGCAATCTTATATCTGTAATTGCAAAATGTAGTTGTCTTAGTGTAGCCATCCCGCAATTAAAAGTTCTATTCTTTACTAATTTTTCGAAATTCTCATCAGATAATTTCTCGCCTGTTTTATAATGTTTCGCAATATTTAATAAAGTGTTTTTGTGAAAACACCAGTTTTCCATAAATTGACTTGGAAGTTCAACAGCATCCCATTCTACATTATTAATACCAGCTGCTTGTGGAAGATTTACTGTGGTAAGCATATGTTGAAGACCATGCCCAAACTCATGGAACAAGGTTTGAACTTCATCAAAACTCATCAAACTTGGTTTGTCTTTGGATGGTGGGGTTTGATTACAAACTAAATAAGCAACAGGTAATGTCTTTCTACCAATATTGTTTTTGTTAAGACATTCATCCATCCAGGCACCTCCCCTCTTTGACTCGGGACGAGAGTAGGGATCTAGATAAAATGAAGCTATTTTCTCATCATCTTTATTTAGGATATTAAAAAACAAAACGTCATCATTCCATACAGGAACTTCATTTATGGCTTTAATTACTTTAATGTCGAAGAGCTTTTCACTAAGTTTAAAAAGACCTTTTAAAACATCATTCAGAGGGAACCAGGGTCTAAGTGATTCTTGATCTAAATTAAGTTTTTCCTTTCTGAGAAGCTCTGACCAATAGCTAATGTCCCATGATTGGAGATTTTCAGAATTAGGGAATCCATTATCTTTTGAAAACTTATTAAGTCTAACTAATTCATTTTTGGCTGTTTTAAAGGCAGGCTCTCTAATCTCCTCTAAAAGTTTTTCAACATTATTAATTTCCTTAGCCATTTTTGTTGAAAGACTTAATTCTGCCCAGCTTTCATAACCAAGGAGTTTAGCCTGTTTAGTCCTAAGAGATAGAATTTCTTCAATTATTTGAGAGTTATTTTCTTCTCCATGAGAGGCTCTGCTTACAAAAGCTTTATATAATTTTTCTCTGAGACTACGGTCATTAGCATATGTCATAAACGCGGTATAAGTCGGAATATCTAAACTTAATTTCCATGGCCCATTTTTTGCATCTGCTTCTCCTTCTTTTTTTAAGTATTTGTGAGCTGATATTGACATTAATTCTAAAACCCTTTCTGGAACTCCATCTATTTGAGATTTATCATTTAGGATTAATGACCAAGAATTAGTGGCATCTAAGACATTATTGCTGAAATTTGTGGATAGATTTCCAAGCTTTTCAGAAATAACATTAAATTCTTTCTGGGTATCTATATCTAATGAAATACCTCTATGTTTCATTTCGAGAATTTCTTTATCTAGAATTCTATTTTTGATTTCATCAAAATTATTTGTTTCTTTAAGCTTTACAAGAGCATTATAAATAATTTTACTTTGCCCAAACTTATTACTTAAATTAATAATTTCAGGTAGAAACTTTGAGTAAATTTCTCTTAAGCTTACAGAATTTTTTACTCCATTAAGATGACTTATAACTCCCCAACTCCATCTTAGAATCTCATTAACTTCATTTAAAGGATTAATTACTTTGTCCCATTCTAAATTTTCTTGTTCTAAGTAATTAGATAAAAATTTTTCAATTTTTTTGAAATCTAAATTTATCTTTTCTATTACGCTTGGAAATTCTTGATTAATTCTATCGGAAGAAAATTTGTTAAATTCTGGTAATTCTCCGTAATTAAAAATTGAAGTTTCCATTTTATCAAAGATTAAATTGACTAATGTTTGAGATGAACCCAATTAATTTAGCTAAAGTTAGTTGTTGACTGAGAGCGTTTGTAGAAGATTCATATAAATTTATAGCAATTTTTGGCCAAAAACCTATTACTAAAGTAGGCAATAATAAACTGAACCCGATTGTCAATTCTCTACCATTCATTTCTTTTACGGTAGCTAGCGCAGGAATTCTAGGTCCGAAAAATACTCTTCTACACATTGAAAGAAGATATATGGGTGTTAGGACAAGACCAATTGCTGCAATAAGAATTGTGATTGATCTAAAAAGAGAACTAAAACCATCTTGACTGGTGATCCCTAAAAATACGGTGATTTCGCTTATAAATCCACTCATCCCCGGTAAGGCCAGAGACGCTAGTGAGCTCGCCAAGAAAAAAGCAAATGTTATTGGTAAGACCTTTGCTAAACCACCCATGTTTGGAATTGACAGAGTATTTGTTCTCTCATAGAAGGAACCTGTGACGAAGAACATTGCCGCCGCAATAAGTCCGTGACTTATCATTTGTAGCATTGCTCCACTTATACCTAACGCATCAACTGCTCCAATACCGAGAAGAACAAAACCCATATGACTTACTGAACTGCATGCGATTCTTCTTTTCACGTTATCTTGAGCAAATGCATTTAAAGCTCCATAGATTATATTGATAATTCCAAGAATAATTAAAGCAGGTGCAAGTTGTAGATGCACTTCGGGTAATATCTGAACATTAAATCTTAAAAGAGCATATCCCCCCATCTTTAAAAGGATTCCCGCTAATAACATTGATACTGGAGCATTAGCTTCCCCATGAGCATCAGGTAACCAAGTATGCAATGGGAAGATAGGAAGTTTAACCCCAAAACCTATTAGAAATCCTAGATAAGATAATAATGCAAGACTACCTGTTACATTTTTATTTGTTAATTCGGTAAGATTTAGGGTAAATACATCGCCACTCAACGCAAGTGCAAGTCCACTTATAAGTATTAGTAATGAAGCTAAAGCAGTATAAAGAATAAATTTTGTAGCTGCATATAATTTTTTCTTGCCCCCCCAAATAGCAATAAGAAGATAAACAGGTACCAATTCTAATTCCCAAGCTAAGAAAAATAGTAAGAAATCTTGAGAAAGGAAAACTAGTGCTTGAGCCGAGGCCTGAATTAATAAAAGAGCAAAATATAAGTTAGATTTCTTCTTTATTTTCCAACTAGCTGCAGCTGATAAAAATGTAATTAATCCGCTCAAAGCAACTAGTGGTGCAGATAGCCCGTCTATACCAAGAGACCATTCTAGGCCTATTGAGGGTAGCCAAGTTAATCTTTCAACAAGTTGTAGTGAGCTATTTGATGTATCAAATTTTTGGAAAAGTACTCCAATTATGAGAAGAAAATCTATAAATAAAAAACTTAATGAGATATTTCTTGGGAGTGTATTATCTTCTCCTTCCTTAGAACTTATGAAAGGCATTATCAATGCCCCAATTAAGGGTAATAAAACAATAGAGGATAGCAAAGGAAAAGATTCTAAATTCATATAATTATGAATAATTTTTTTATTCTAGTTGAAGTTGTTCTAGCTTGAGACTATAACATTAAAAATGTCTAAGTAAAACTACTTACTAGAGATGTCTCTGAATTGACTGCCTGTTGTTTGGATGTTCAAATATGGAGCTCTACTTGCTACTCCTGAGTTTTCCCAAGCTTTTACCATGGCTTGACTTACTTCTCTACCATTATCTTTTTTACACAAAGCTAATATACTTGGCCCTGCCCCACTGATTGCACAGCCCAAAGCGCCAGCTTTTAATGCGGCATCTTTAACTTCCAATCCACCTTTAATAAGTTTCCATCGGTATGGTTCATGTAATTTGTCAAACATTCCCTCTTTTATTAATTCATCATTACCTGTTTTTAAGCCGTTTAGTAATAAAGTAAGTGCTCCCATATTTGTTACAGCATCAGAAATAGGTACATTCTTCGGCATTACTCTCCTTGCTTCACTTGTACTAAGACGTATAGCAGGTATTGCAACTACAGTTTTAATGGAATCGTGCCAGTCACATCTAATAATTCTCCATCTCTGAGAAGATGACCTTGCAGTTAAACAAAGCCCTCCCAAAAGAGAGGGAACTACATTATCAGGATGACCTTCAATATCAATTGCAAGTTCTAAAAGTTTTTCTTTAGGTAAAGGAGAGTTCATAATCGCATTTGCTCCGATTAGTCCTGCCACTATTGCTGTGGCACTACTTCCTAGTCCGCGAGCAGGAGGAACTGCTAATTTCACTCTGGCTTCGAGGGCGAAAGGTTTGATTTTGGCACTTTCCCATACTTTTTGTGCAGCCCTAAAAACTAAATTTTCTGGGCCTCCTCTTAAATGATTACCATCAGTACTCTCCATTATTAAATCAAATCGATCTCCTCCTCCATCTATTCTTGTAAAGATAAATTCGTTATATAAATCTAATGCTGCACCTAGACAGTCGAATCCAGGACCTAAATTAGCAGTTGTAGAAGGAACTGTTACTATAATTTTTTTTCCTACTTCTGGAGAAGACATATGAAAATTATTCTATTTGTGAAAGCATATTTGCTCTGCAGGCTGCGCTAAATAATCCAAACTCTACATCTAAGATTACATTCACAGGTATATTTTTAAGAATATCTTTTAATCTTCCTTTATCTGAAAATTGTTTCATAAATAAACCTGATTTAAAGTTTATGAAATGTTTTGGAGCGGTTCCTCCAGAAATCCATAACCCTCCATAACATAATTCTTGAAGAGCAACGTCACCCAACAAAGAAGCGTAAGCATCTAACCATATTCTCTCCACTTGAATCATTATCTTGTCCCCTTGATTAGAGAGATTACAAATTTCTTGAGGAAGTTCTTTTCTCAAATTATCAGAAATTTTTAATTCTTTTAAGTATTTTTGTAGAGGATGGTTTTTGGCATCAGGTTTGCTAAGTCTCCACTCAGCTATTCTTGATAACCCAGTCCCACTAATGATTCTTTCACAAGATATTCTTTCAACTTTTAAAGAATATTTGAGCCAATTCTTTAATTCCCATTCTAAATCTGACTTTGGCGAGTATTCAACATGACCACCTTCGCTAGCTAAAACTTTTACTTTATTTCCAGATATTATGCCTTTTGCAATACCTAGACCAGTTCCTGCTCCGACGATTGCATGTAAATCTTTGTTGACGCCCACTGACAGGTCTCCATTTTGAATAGCAGAATATTGACTTTTTTTTAAAAAAGGTATTCCATAAATTTGCACTGCAAAATCATTTACTAGCTCGCAACTTTTAAATTTAAATTTATTTTTTAATTCATCCCCAGAAATATTCCACGATAAATTAATTATTTTTGCATTGTTATTAGATACGGGACCTGCTACCGCGAAACAAGCAGAAAAAGGATGATTAATGTTGTCGCATTCATTTTTTAAGAAATCTTCTAAAATTTCGTCAATTGAATCCCATTCAGAAGATACATATTTTTTTTTAAAAATTAAATTTGGAGTACAAGTATTAACTTCCTTTTTGAAAATTCCTAAAAGAACTTTTGTACCTCCTAGATCACAAGCAAGAAAATTCATCTGTGAAAATTATTCTGTTCTTCCTTTTTTTTTCTATTAAATTATTCATCAATTTATAGAGATCATCTAACTTAAAAATTCCTAAATTTTTTCCATCCAAGGCTCTCAAAGCAACTGAATCAACTTGTTCTTCTTTATCGCCAATAACAGCAATTAAAGGAATTCTGCCAATAGTTGCTTCTCTTATCTTATAGCCTAT
>QBXG01000002.1:0-59744 GCA_003283445.1 Prochlorococcus sp. AG-321-D23
TATCAGAATTTCAAAATGAAGAAGAGGTATTTAATTGGAATAAAAAACCTCTCCATATAAACGTAAACAATGATTGTAGAATTGGAGAAGATAGCTTAAAACTTTATTTTAGTATTAAAAAAGATTCATCTCTTTATCTCAGATGTCTAGATATGTATGAAAAAGAATTAGGGGTATTTAATTTAGGAAATATCTTTTAAATTTTATCCAAAAAGATACCTTCTTCACCATCAACTTCTTTTAGACATAAATGAACATTTTCCCTTTTGCTAGTCGGAACTTTTCTTCCACAAAAATCAGGCTGAATTGGTAGTTCTCTATGACCTCTATCAATCATTACTAATAACAAAATACTTTTCGGTCTTCCCCATAAAAGAAGAGCCTCAATTGCAGCTCGAATTGTTCTTCCTGTATAAATAACATCATCAATTAAAACAATATCTTTCTTTTCTATAGATGTAGGGAAATCAGTTGCCTCTATTAAACGAGTTCCAACTCTATTTTGATCATCTCTATAAAAAGTCGGGTCAATTATTCCTTTCTTTACATTAACTCCTGTTTTATCCAACATTTCTTTTCTCAAAACTTCAGCGAGATGAACTCCTCTTGTAGGGATACCAACCAATAAGAGATTTTCTAAATTTGAAATCTTTTCTATAATTTCGAAAGTTAGTCGAGAGAAGGTTTTTCTCAGCTCATCTTTAGTTAGTATTACGATTTTTTTATCTGACTTGGACATGATTCATTTAAAAATTAACTTTGTTCAATATCTTTAATAAATTAGCAAAAGCTAACTAAATAACATATAAATTGTATGGAACAGCTTTTACGGCTAAATTAAAGATTACTTCTTTAAACCCAGCATTTTAATTAAGAGATGTCAAAGTTTAGCAGCAAGAATATAAATAAAATAAAAGATCCTGTGAGTCCAGTAGTTCTCGCAATTCTTGACGGATGGGGACATCGTGAAGAAGATTTAGATAATGCCATAAAAAATGCCAATACTCCTGTAATGGATTCTTTATGGCATGCTTATCCTCATACTCTTATAAATGCGAGCGGAGCTGATGTGGGTTTACCTAATGGTCAAATGGGTAATTCTGAAGTGGGTCATCTCACAATTGGCTCAGGGAGAATAATTCAACAAGAACTTGTAAGAATTACAAATGTTGTGAAAAATAACCAATTAACTCAAGTACTTGAGTTAAAGGAAATAGCTAATTCACTTAAGAAAAAAAAGGGTACCTTACACATAACTGGTTTATGTTCAGATGGAGGGGTTCATAGCCACATTGATCACTTATTAGGATTAATAAAATGGGCTTCTGAAGAACATATAGAAAAAGTAGCTATTCATGTTATTACTGATGGTAGAGATACTCCAGCAAAAAGTGCTCATAAATACATAAGACAAATAGAAGATTGCATAAAGAAATTTAATGTAGGAGAAATAGCATCTATATGCGGAAGATATTGGATAATGGATAGAAATTTAATATGGGAAAGAACAGAAAAAGCTTTTGCAAATTTAACTGATCCAAATGGTAAAAAAACTGAAGTTTCCCCTGAAGATTATTTAAATCAAAGTTATAATGCAAATATCACAGATGAATTCTTAGAGCCTATAAGAATATCTAAAAACTTTTTAAAAGATGGAGATAGTTTAATTTGTTTTAACTTCCGTCCAGATAGGGCCAGACAAATAATAAAGGCTCTTTCGGAAAAAGAATTTGATAACTTTAAAAGAAAAAGTATCCCAGATGTAGATATATTAACTTTCACTCAATATGAAGCAAATTTACCAGTTAAAATAGCATTCCCTCCTGAGTCTCTCAACAACTTTATTGGCCAAATAGTTTCAGAGAATGGACTTAAGCAATACAGGACAGCAGAGACAGAAAAATATCCACATGTTACTTATTTTTTTAATGGAGGCGTAGAAGTCCCCTCGCCAGGAGAAAAGAGACATTTAATTCCTTCACCAAGAGTTGCAACTTATGATATGGCTCCGGAAATGTCTGCTGAAGAATTAACTATTAGTTGCTCAAATGCTATAAAAACTGGACAGTATTCTTTTGTAGTTATAAATTTTGCTAATCCTGACATGGTGGGACATACAGGTAATATGGCTGCAGCTATAAAGGCCATCGAAACCGTCGATAGATGTATAGGTAAGATAGTAAATGCTACAGGGGAAATGGGAGGCAGTATTCTTATCACGGCAGATCATGGCAACGCCGAACTAATGAAAGGTCCTGATGGAGAACCCTGGACAGCTCACACTATTAATAAAGTACCCTTAATTTTTATTGAAGGTGAGAAAAGAAAAATTCCAAATATGGGGAATGAGATTTATTTGAGAGATAATGCTGGATTAGCAGATATAGCTCCAACGTTATTGCAATTATTAAATCTTCCTATTCCAAAAGAGATGACAGGAAAATCACTTATTAAAGAAATCGAATTAAAAGGATTTAATAAAGTCGTCCAACATGTTTAAATTAGATATATAACAAATACAAAATATGAGTCAAATATTTACTTGGATATGGGTTA
Organism: Prochlorococcus sp. AG-321-D23; assembly: GCA_003283445.1. Lineage (GTDB taxonomy): Bacteria > Cyanobacteriota > Cyanobacteriia > PCC-6307 > Cyanobiaceae > Prochlorococcus_A. The sequence continues at coordinate 2,557 of QBXG01000002.1, forward strand.
GTTCAGGAATACTACTAATACTTTTAGTTTTACTTCATAGTCCTAAGGGAGACGGCATGGGGGGAATAGCCGCTAGTGGAAGCTCAATGTTTACTAGCGCCAGCAGCGCTGAAGCATCACTAAACAAAATTACTTGGACTATTTTGATTATATTTTTATCTCTTGCAATCATTCTTAGTGCAGGTTGGATATAGAAGAATTAAATTTACTTATATTAAAAAATAGACATTAAAAAAGGGATTATTAAAATAATCCCTTTAAAACTAAAAATATTAGTTATTTAGTAGTCGAAGTCTCCCCCCATTCCTGGAGCTCCAGCAGGTGCTGCATCTTTTTTCTCTGGCAAATCAGCGACTATGCATTCAGTAGTGAGTACCATTCCTGCTATAGAAGCAGCATTCTGTAATCCTGAACGAGTAACTTTTGCAGGATCAACAATTCCAGCAGCAGACATATCTACATACTCTCCAGTAGCTGCATTGAATCCATCATTAAATGGTTTTGATTTAACATTTTCGGCAATTACAGCACCATTTGAACCTGCATTTTCGGCAATTCTCATGAGAGGAGATGTTAATGAAGCCTCAACAATGTTAGCTCCAATTAATTCCTCTCCAGATAAAGCTTTATCAGCCCATTCCTTAAGAATTGGAGCCAAGTGAGCGAGAGTTGTACCGCCTCCAGGAACTATTCCCTCTTCAACAGCAGCTTTTGTTGCATTAATAGCATCCTCTAAACGAAGTTTTTTATCTTTCATTTCAGTTTCAGTAGCTGCTCCAACTTTGATAACCGCAACACCTCCAGCTAGTTTAGCTAAGCGTTCTTGAAGTTTTTCTTTATCGTATGAAGAATCTGTTTCGTCCATTTGCTTTTTAATCTGATCACATCGTGCAGTAACAGCCTTTTCATTACCTTCAGCAACTATAGTTGTAGTCTCTTTGTTGATTGTAATTCTTCTACCAGTGCCTAACATCTCTAAAGTTGCATTTTCTAATTTCAAGCCTGCATCTTCAGTAATTAGCTGACCATTAGTTAAAACAGCCATATCTTCAAGCATTGCTTTTCTTCTATCACCAAATCCTGGAGCCTTAACTGCAGCAACATTAAGTACACCTCTTAATCTATTAACAACTAAAGTTGCTAAAGCTTCTTTTTCAATATCTTCAGCGATAATTACTAGGGGTTTTCCTGTTTTAGCTATTTGTTCAAGAACTGGTACTAAATCTTGTACTAAAGCAATTTTTTTATCAGTTAGTAAAATGTAAGGCTCATCTAAAACTGCCTCCATACGCTCAGTATCTGTCGCGAAATATGGAGAAATGTAACCTTTATCAAATCGCATTCCTTCTGTAACTTCCAGCTCAGTAGTCATTGATTTTCCCTCTTCAAGAGAAATAACACCCTCTTTGCCAACTTTATCCATTGCGTTAGCAATCATTTCGCCAACTTCTTCATCATTACCCGCGGCTATAGTTCCGCATTGAGCTATTGCAGTGCTATCACTAATCGGTTTTGAATTCTCTTCAATTTTACCAACTAGGAATTCGGTAGCTTTATCGATACCTTTTTTGAGGGTAATTGCGTTAGCACCTGCTGCTACGTTTCTTAAGCCAGCTTTTACCATTGCATGAGCTAAAACAGTAGCTGTAGTGGTACCATCTCCAGCTGCATCATTTGTCTTAGAAGCAGCTTGTCTGATTAGAGCAACACCAGTATTTTCAATATGGTCCTCTAATTCAATTTCCTTTGCGATTGTTACTCCATCATTGATGATTTGAGGAGCACCAAATTTTTTCTCTAAGACTACATTTCTTCCTTTTGGTCCAAGCGTTACAGCAACAGACTCAGCAAGGATATCAATGCCTCTTTCGAGCGCTCTACGAGCTTGCTCGTTGTAAATAATTCTTTTAGCCATGTTAGGCAGGTAATTTAATAATAAGTTTTAATAATTTTTGAAACAAATAAATTAGCCAACTACAGCCAAAATATCTTTTTCTGAAAGTAAGACGTACTCATCTCCTCCCAATTTAATGTCAGTTCCAGCATATTTGCTGTATAAGACTTTATCGCCAATACTCACTTCAGGAGTTTGTCGAGAACCATCGTCGTTAAGCTTCCCAGGGCCAACCTGAGCAACTTCTCCTACTTGTGGTTTTTCTTTAGCTGAGTCGGGCAAAAGGATGCCACCAGCAGTTTTTTCCTCAGATTCGGAAACTTTGATAAATATTCTATCTCCCAGTGGTTTAACTGTAGAGACTGTAAGTGAAACAGCTGCCATAGATTAATGGTGGATCATAAATGCGACGCTATGCGTCAAAAATCTGGAGAGAGTATTACTCAAACCGTATGATCAATAACATAATCTGTTAAGGAGCAATTAAACCACTCTTTAACTGTGCGGTTGGCCGAACCCAGTTAACGAATATACCCTCGGGATGGTAATATTTCGCATTATGAGCTGTTATAAAATCAGCTAATCCTCACCAAGTCAATAAAAAATGGTAGCAACTCCATCAACTTCAGCACCAACAAAAGGTGTAGTTCGTCAAGTAATAGGTCCAGTACTGGATGTAGAATTCCCAGCTGGTAAATTACCAAAAATTTTGAATGCTTTACGAATTGAAGCCAAGAATCCAGCAGGGCAAGACATAGCGCTCACCGCAGAGGTTCAACAACTGCTTGGGGATCATAGAGTAAGGGCTGTTGCCATGAGCGGCACAGATGGCCTTGTAAGAGGCATGGAGGCGACTGACACAGGTGCTCCAATATCAGTTCCTGTAGGAGAGGCTACTTTAGGAAGAATATTTAACGTATTAGGAGAACCAGTAGATGAACAAGGTCCAGTAAATACTTCAGATACCGCGCCAATTCATAGATCAGCACCTAAATTAACTGATTTAGAGACTAAGCCTAAAGTTTTCGAAACTGGAATTAAAGTTATCGACTTATTGGCCCCTTATAGGCAAGGTGGAAAAGTTGGTTTATTTGGAGGAGCTGGTGTAGGTAAAACAGTACTAATACAAGAATTAATTAATAACATTGCTAAAGAGCATGGTGGCGTTTCAGTTTTTGGAGGAGTTGGTGAAAGAACAAGAGAAGGGAATGATTTATACGAAGAATTTAAGGAGTCAGGTGTCATCAATGCAGATGATTTATCTCAATCTAAAGTTGCGTTGTGCTTCGGCCAAATGAATGAGCCCCCTGGTGCAAGGATGAGAGTTGGTTTATCGGCATTAACTATGGCCGAACATTTTAGAGATGTAAACAAGCAAGATGTGCTTCTTTTCGTAGATAATATATTTAGATTTGTACAAGCTGGCTCTGAAGTCTCTGCTCTGTTAGGAAGAATGCCTTCTGCGGTTGGGTATCAACCAACTCTAGGAACTGATGTTGGAGCATTACAAGAAAGAATTACATCAACTTTAGAGGGTTCCATTACATCAATTCAAGCAGTATATGTTCCAGCGGATGATTTAACTGATCCTGCTCCAGCTACAACTTTCGCACACTTAGATGCTACAACCGTTCTTGCGAGAGGTCTTGCTGCAAAGGGTATTTATCCAGCAGTTGACCCTCTAGATTCAACCAGCACGATGCTTCAACCCTCAGTAGTTGGTGATGAGCATTACAAGACAGCTCGTGCGGTTCAATCAACTTTACAAAGATACAAAGAGCTCCAGGATATTATCGCTATTCTTGGATTAGATGAATTATCTGAAGAAGATAGATTGACAGTTAGCAGAGCGAGAAAAATTGAAAAATTCTTATCTCAGCCTTTTTTCGTAGCAGAAATCTTCACAGGAATGTCTGGTAAATATGTCAAACTAGAAGATACAATTGCTGGTTTTAATATGATATTAGCTGGTGAACTGGATGATTTACCCGAACAAGCTTTTTACTTGGTAGGTAATATCGATGAAGTAAAAGCAAAGGCAGAAAAAATAAAAGAAGAAAAATAAATTATCAACCTTCATAAATAATTTTATTCTCTCTAAAAATTTAAATTAATGACAATTTCACTCAAGGTTTTAGCTCCAAATCAGAATGTTTACGAAGGTGATGCTGAAGAGGTAATTCTTCCAAGCACCACTGGTCAGATTGGAGTACTACCTGGACACATATCTTTAGTAACGGCTATCGATATTGGTGTCTTAAGACTAAGAATGAATTCCAAATGGAAATCTATAGCTTTAATGGGTGGCTTTGCTGAAATAGAGTCAGATGAAGTTATAGTTCTTGTTAACAGCGCTGAAATTGGTTCCGAAATTAACATCCAAAATGCTGAAGATGCTCTTAAAAAAGCAAAAACCGCAATTAGTAAATTTCCCGAAAATGAGAAAAGTTCAGAAAAGATTAAAGCTCTTAATGAAATATCAAAAGCTGAGGCAAGAATTCAAGCTTCAAAAAACTAAATTTTAAGCAGTTCCACAGAAAGCTACCTCAGGAAATTTAAGCTTTGCTTCTTCCAATTTTTTCGTTTTACCTTCTTCTTGCCAGTAATTAATTACTTCAGTAGCTTTATTCAATATTTCAACTCTTTCATTATCTGTAATCCAACTTTTACTCTCTAATTCGCTCTTCAATTTTTCCCATGCGTCATCTCTTGGCCAAAAATAGTAAGCAGTTAATGGACTTGGACCTCCTCCAACAATTTGATCTACTGCCAATGCGACATTATCAGGTAACCATAAGATTTTAATAATGAATCTACCCTCATCTGGTTTTGGCGTATAGCCTGTAGGAACTCCATCTTCATCAATTTTAGCAGCCGCTAAAACGGCGTTTGCTCCCATCATCCCTGCATTTGGTGAGGTTATTTTTGATTTTTGAGAAACAATTTTTTGTTCTTGCTGATCCTTAGCATTCTCATTAACTTTATCTGATGAAGTCATTCAGTGTTATTAGATTTATTTTTATAATTTATCAGTTAATGGTCACTAATTGATCATTTTGATCAAAAATTCTTGCTTTTATTTATTGATTATTACTTAATAATTATTTTATCTTCTTTAGATACTTCATAAAAATCATAAATTGTTGCCTCTAAGGAATCCCAAAGATCTTTAGGAATATCATTTTCTTCTGCAAACATTCCAAGTTGACTAGCTAAGCCTCTTGCTTGAGATAATTTAGAATCATAAGAACTAGTTTTATCCATGTTAAATTTTTTTTTATAATAAAAAATTAAATCTATTAACTGTAAAAGTCAAATATTCAATATTCAATACTCTAAATCGGAAATTTCTTTCTGTGCGGCGAAGCTAAGAATTTCCGGCTCTTTGTCATTTACAAGGACATCATCTTCTATTCTTATTCCTATACCTTTCCATTTTTCTTCAATACTGGGTTGCCCTTCTGGAACGGGAATTCTGTCACTTATGTAAATACCTGGTTCGACAGTAAGTATCATCCCATTCTGTAAGGGAACATCATATTCTCCCATCCTATATGCTCCAACATCGTGAACATCTAAACCAAGCCAATGTCCAGTTCTATGCATATATAAATGTTTATAAGATCCGTTTTCAATTATTCCATCAGTATCTCCTCTTAATAGTCCAATTTCTTTTAATCCCTCTACCAGAATTCTCAAAGCAACATTATGAACATTAGTAGAGTTAGATCCTTTAACAGAATTTTTGATTGCAGTTTTTTGTGCTTCTAAAACAATTTCATAAATAAGTTTCTGCTCTTTAGAAAATTTACCTCCGATAGGAAAAGTTCTTGTAATATCACCATTGTAATAATCAATTAATGAACAACCTGCATCTACTAATAATAAATCCCCATTATTCAATTCAGAGTTATTTAATGTGTAATGCAAAATGCATGCATTATCACCTGAAGCAACGATAGAGTTATAAGCAGGGCCTCTTGCACCTTTTTCTAAAAAGAATCCTTCTATTAATCCTTGAATTTGTCTTTCGTTTTTCTTTGATGAAATAGATTTCCTTACTAATTCATGGGCTTCAGCTGAAATTTGAGTAGCCTCTCTCATCCTATTTATTTCAAAATCACTTTTAATTAAGCGCATTTCATTGAGATATATTTCAGGCGATTTTATAGAATCTGCTCCTACTCCTATCCTTGATCTAGCTTCTTGTTGTTGAGAAAATATTTCCAAAACAATTTTTTCAATTTTGGTATGTTTACCAATTGAATAAACAATTTCCTCTGATTCACCAATATAAAATGGAAGCAAATCCTTAAACTCATTAATTGAATGAGCTTTATCAGCCTTAAATTCTCTTTCGGCACCTTCTATCCCCCACCTAAAGCCATGCCATACCTCACTTAAAATATCCTTTGGAGCAACAAACAAAATAAACCTTTCCCCTTTTGGCTTATGAGATAAGAAAAGAGCAATAGAATCAGGCTCATCAAAGCCAGTCAGATACCAAAAATTACTATCTTGTCTAAAAGGATATTCACAATCTGCATGATGCCTAACCAAGCTAGAACTTGGAATAATAGCAGCTTTGCCATTTAATTTTTTGAAGAAAATTTCCCTTCTTTCTTCAAATACTCTACAGTCAGGTTTAAACATAAAATTTTGGATTGGCGAATTTTATAAAAAAATGGAAGAATGAATTACAAGATATTTAAAAACTAATCTTTTTAATGGAACCAAATGTTTACATTCTAATTTTACTTATAATTATAATTTTATTAGGTTCAGCATGTTGTTCAGGAGCAGAAGCAGCCTTTTTAGCAGTCAATTCGATAAGGATTTTAGAATTAGCATCAAAACAAAAACCCAAGAGTTCTGCAAATCAACTACTTAAACTTAGAAAACATCTTGGAAGAACTTTAACTGTAATTACCATAACTAATAATGGGTTTAACATAATTGGGAGCCTCCTTTTAGGAGTCTATGGGGCCCTAATAATTCAAAGTAGTTTGGGTTTAACATTATTTTCAATCGCTTTTTATGTATTAGTTGTATTACTTGGCGAAGTACTTCCAAAAGCATTAGGTACAAAATTCTCCCTGCAAATAGCAATGTTTTCTGTTCCTATTTTGAGGATGTTAAATACTCTAATGAGGCCATTTTTATTATTAATAGAACAATTATTCCCCGTTATAACTGCGGAGAATGAAATATCTACTGATGAAGCAGAGATTAGACAAATGGCGAAAATAGGCTCACAGAAAGGATTTATAGAGGCTGATGAAGCCGAAATGATACTTAAGGTTTTTCAATTAAATGACTTAAAAGCTAAAGATTTAATGATCCCAAGAGTGTCAGCACCTAGTCTTGATGGGTCCTCAAATCTTGATGAAATTTCAAAACTTATAATTTCAAATAATTCTCCATGGTGGGTTGTTTTGGGAGATAAAGTTGACAAAATACAAGGGATAGCAAAACGTGAAAACTTACTAACAAGTCTTATCAAAGGAGAAAATAAAAAATTAATATCTGAATTATGTGATCCTGTTGACTACATCCCAGAGATGATAAAAGTAGACAAGTTGTTAACAAGATTTGACAAGGATCATAAAGGAGTGAAAGTAGTAGTAGATGAATTTGGAGGATTCGTGGGAATAATCGGATCAGAAGCTGTGCTCTCGGTATTGGCAGGTTGGTGGAAAGAATAAAAATGAAGCAAATTAATATTGATAAAAGTTATTTGCTTTTAAAACAATGGTGGGAAAGTATTGATCTTACAAACTATGAAAAATGTAATTTAAACAATGAAATTATTTCTTTAAATCAACAACTTTTCAGACTTAACGAAAAGCAATTAAGAATTGGAATATATGGCAAAGCAGGAGTTGGTAAATCCTCTATTTTGAATTTACTATTAGAAAAAAACTTATTTAAGACAGGCATAATAAATGGGACCACAAAAAATATTGAAAGGGAAGAGTGGAATTTCAAACATCAAAGTCTTAAAACTATCGAATTAATTGATTCTCCAGGCTTTGATTTTTGTGACATCAAAGATCCAGAAAATATATTCTCGCAAATCAATAGTTCAGAACTAATTTTATTTATAATAGCTGGAGATATAAACAGAAATGAGGTATCACAAATCAATTCATTTATTAAGAATGGGAAAAAAATTATTCTTGTTTTTAATAAAATTGATATTTGGAAAGGGAATGATTTAAAAGAAATTTTAAAAAATATAAGATTAAAACTTCCACAATATATAAAAATCCCGATAATATTAAATTCGAAAAATAATATTAGGAACCAGTTAAGTGAGTTAATTAATAATTATGGAGAAAGTCTATTAACTTTAAACTCTCTTCAAGTAGCTGATAAATTATTCTTAAAAATAAAAAAACAAAGATTAAAAAAAAGGCAAAGCGAAGCTCAAACGATTATAGGGAAATTTGCAACAATCAAAGCATCAGGGGTGGCATTGAATCCATTAATTTTGTTTGATATTGCAGGAGGTTTTGCATTAGATACTGCTTTAGTTAGTGAATTGAGTAAAGTTTATGGGTTAAATATTAAAGGTGAATCAGCACGAAAAATCATCAAAAAGATTTCTATAAATAATATCTTCCTTGGAGCCACTCAAATTGGTATAAATACATCTTTTAATATATTACGTAAAGTTTTCTTGGCCACGGCTCCTTTTACAAATGGTTTATCGTTATTACCATACGGGCCTATTGCTATCTTACAAGCAGCTATATCTATTCGCTCAACGAAAATAGTTGGAAAATTAGCCGCTAAAGAAATTTTTAGAAAAAGCAAAGGATATCTTGTAGATCCATCTCACATAATCAAAAAAATCATAATGAAAGAACCTGAGATTTTTGATTATACAAAGATTTATTTATCTAATAAAAAGTTAGATAATAATTTTTCTATTTTTCTACCTTGAAATTTGATACTGAAAATCGAATTGCCTTATTTGGGACTAGTGCGGATCCACCAACCATTGGTCACAAAAAAATACTTGAAGAATTATCAACCATTTATTCTTGTGTTATTACTTATGCAAGTGATAATCCAAAAAAAAAGCATAAAGAAAATATTTTCTTTCGAAACCTTTTATTAAAATCACTAATAAAAGATATAAATAATCCTAAGATCATTTTTAATCAAAAAATAAGTAGCCAATGGGCTATAGAATCTATTGAAGAATGTAAAAAAATTTATCCCTTTAGTAAAATAGATTTTGTAATAGGAAGTGATTTAATTACGGAAATTTTCTCATGGAAGAATTTTGATAAAATTATTAATACAGTAGAATTACTAATTATTAAGAGGGAAGGATATCCAATTGGATCTAAGACCCTTAAAATGTTAAAAACTAATAAAGTTATCTTTGAAATTTCTTCACTAAACATTCCCAATATTTCAAGTTCGATGGTTAGATTAAATAATAATTATTCTGATTTACCTAAATCATTAATCGATATAGTGAAAAAGAATAACTTATATGAATCTATTAGGTAGTTGAATGAATTTTTTCATTGCACAATTGAATCCAATTGTGGGAGATCTAGAGGGGAATGCAAAAAAAATACTTAATGAAACTGGTAAAGCATATTCAAATTCTGCTGATATGGTTCTCACCCCAGAATTATCATTATGGGGTTATCCTGCTAAAGATTTACTTTTAAAAAAAAATTTAATTGAAAGACAATACTCTATCTTAGATCAATTATCCAAATCCATTCATAAAAAATATGGGAATTTAAGTATTGCGGTAGGGATTGCAGAAAAGATTGATGATTCTTTTTTCCCAAATCTTTATAATTCTATTGTTCTTATTGAGGGTGGTAAATGGAAAACAATTGCACGTAAAATTATTCTTCCAACTTATGAAGTGTTTGATGAAAAACGATACTTTCGATCTGAGAACAGAGTATCTATAATCTCCAAAACAATAAAAAACAAAACTTATAAGCTCGGAATAACTATATGCGAAGATTTATGGGTTAATGAAAATATAGAAGGAAGAGGTATTCATAAAAAGAATCCGATAATAGATTTAAAGAACAAAAAAATTGATTTTTTATTAAATTTATCTGCCTCTCCTTATACTTTCAAAAAATTCAATTTAAGAAATAAAATTTCAAGTTATGCCGCTAAATATCTTCAAGTTCCCTTAATATATGTTAACCAGGTAGGGGCAAATGATGATTTAATTTTTGATGGAAATAGTTTCATTATGAATAAAAACGGATCAAAAATTAAACAATTAAAATCATTCTCCGAGGATACATCTAGTTGGGATATTAATGAGAATTTAAATTTAGTAGTTGAAAACATCTCTTCTGAGATTTCTTCAGTTTTTGATGCTTTAGTTTTAGGAGTAAAAGACTATGCAAAAAAATGCGGATTTAAATCAGCTTTAATTGGCCTAAGCGGAGGAATTGATTCAGCATTAGTTTCAGTCATTGCAACTGCTGCATTAGGAAGTGAAAAAATCTTTTGCGTTTCAATGCCTTCAAAGTGGAGCTCAGAGCATTCTAAAATCGATGCAAAAGATTTAGTAGAAAGACTAAATATAAACTTAAATACAATCTCAATTGAGAATATTATGTCCTCTTTTGAAGAATCTTTTTTAGAAAGCTTAAACTTCAAAACAGAGGGAATAACAAATCAAAATATTCAATCAAGGATAAGGGGTACTCTCTTAATGGCTTTAGCTAATCAAGAAAAGCACTTGTTACTTTCTACAGGTAATAAATCAGAACTAGCTGTTGGATATTGCACTTTATATGGTGATATGAATGGAGGATTATCTGTGATAGGTGATTTATATAAAACTAATGTTTTTAAATTGTGTAGATGGCTTGATAGTGAAGATTCAATAGAACACAGAAAAGCATATAAATTAGACACCAAAGTTAAAATAATAGGCGATCAAATCTGCAATAAGCCTCCCAGCGCTGAACTTGGTCCTGATCAACTTGATACTGATTCACTTCCTCCATACTCTTTATTGGATAAAATTCTAAAGGGAATTATTGAAGAAAAAAAAGATTTACAACTTCTTGAACATGATGGTCATACCAAAGAACAAATTCTAAAAATAATTACACTTATTAAAAAAGCTGAATTCAAAAGAAAGCAAGCTCCTCCAATATTAAAACTAAGTAGTCAATCACTTGGTAGCGACTGGAGAGTCCCAATCGCAATCTCTAATTAAAATAGCTATTTATTAAAATTTAATTCTTTTACTTTATTCAACGGTCTTTTAATTGATCTCAGGTTAATTCCCTGTCGAAGAGCAAGAATTAAGCCTGCTGCCTCGAAGTAATTTTCCACTTCAATGAGTTTGGGATAATTTAAATTATGATTACCAAGATTTAGTATATTTTTATTTTTTACAGAGATTATATTTAAACCTCTCTCAATACAAGCTAATACTCCTTCTCCTCCTAATGCCCCACTTGGAACAACAATAGATTCGATATGACTTGGATGTAAGGTTATATTTTCTTTTTTATCAGTCAATTCTATAAGATCTGGTGCATTACTTAATCCAATCAGTACTGATGGCAAAAATGTATATCCTATTTCTTCTGAGGCAGCACGAGGATCTAAATTTTCATTCAATTCAATTGGACTTAATGCAGGTGCATGTGCACAGGGGACTTTAAGAAACTTACTTATCAAGTGGCTTATTACAGCCTCCACTCCAGCAATAGGATCAACGCCCTTTCCCTCCCTATATAGATTTGTCTCAATAAAATCTTCATTATCAGGGAAATTAGCTACTATCGCTATTGCAGTTATCCCTTTTTCTATTAGCCTTTCTCCTGCTTCAATTAAAGTATCGGGATTTTCAATTAAACCTCCACTTATACCTTTAGATTCAGACTCAATAACTATTCCTAGCGGTTCTTTTGTTAAAACATAAGAATCAACATCAATCCCTAAAGTTGCGACACAAGCATCTGCGGCTTGTAAATGTCTCATTAATATTTCATGTTCAATACTTGAATCAAAAATTATTCCAATTTTCTGCTGTTTTACACTTTTGAGACCAATTTCTCCTTTAGCAAATCGATCTAAGCTATAACCTTCCACGTAAAAAATATCTTTGTTCTGTTCAGAAAGAGATCCCCCATTCATGACATTTGGATGAGTAATTAAACATCCACTCGCAGAGGCTAATAATTTTGCAGCAGGAAGGGCATCTCCAGCGAATCCTCCTATTTCACATCCAATTCCAGTTGGAATAATAAATATTGTGGGGGAAATTGACATTGAATTATATTTTTGAATTTACTGGATTTGCTAATACAGCATTAATTCTTATTATTTTTATATTACTGGACTCTACTGAATCTTTAATATCTACAATAGACCATCTTATAACTTCCCCTTTTTTCATCAGATTTTCAGTAATAAATCTCCTCAAATAAATAATGTTTTTTGATCCTGGCCAATCTAAATAAAAATCAACCTTTTTTAAGATCATTTTTGATATTTACCAAATTGATTATTATATAAATTATCTTCAACTTCATCGCCAATAATAATACGTAGATCAGACTTTGGATACGCAACACATAAAAGAGCAAAACCCTTTTCCTTCAAATTATCATTTAAACCCATTGCATCTTCTTGTTCAACTGATCCATCAATCACCATTGAGGCACAGCTTGTACATACTCCCGAACAGCAACTACTTGGTAAATCAATCCCATTGGCTTGGGCAGCAGATATTATATCTTGATCTTCAGGACATAAAAAAACGTGCGTTTTTTTTTCTAATTCAACTTTTATATTATATTCGGACATTTTAAGATTCCGCTAAACTGCTGAACCTCCTACCACTTCAAGTATTTCTTGAGTTATAGCAGCTTGTCTTGCTTTGTTATAGGTAAGGTTCAAAGTACTTGCTAATTCTTTGGCATTATCACTCGCATTATTCATAGCTGTCATTCTACAGGCTAGTTCTGAAGCGGCAGACTCTTGAAGCGCTCTAAGAATCTGATTCTGTAAGTACAAAGGTAATAAGGAATCTAATAACTGATCAGGACTTTGTTCAAAAACAATATCAGAAGGCAATTTCTCTGAATCATTCTTTTCTATATTGGATTTTTCAACGAGTAACTTGCTATTTTTTGTAGTCAATCTAAAAATCTCATCATTTTCCTCAGCAATTCCTTGAGGATCTAATGGCAACAATGTTTGCACCACTGGAGCACAACTTACTAGAGTGATAAATTTGGTATAAATAATCTCTACCCTATCTGAGTTTTCTGATAAAAATTCGGCTAAGACATCATTAGTTATTCCTTCAGAATCTATAGCTGTTGGTACTTGTTCTAGCTCTTTGAATGTACTTTTTATTACGTATCTATCTTTCCTATTTTGGAAATAACCTATTGCCTTTTTGCCAACTAAAATCAAGTTAGGTTCATAACCTTGTTTGATCAACTCTGCGTACCTAATTTCTACCTTTTTAATTATGTTCGTATTGTATCCCCCACATAAACCTCTATCGGCAGTTATGCAAACTAGGGAGATTGTTTTTACGTTCCTTTTGGATAACAGAGGAGAGTCTACAGCTTCAAACTGAACCCTAGATTGAATATTCTCCAGGACACGGGCAAGTTTGTCAGCGAAAGGTCTACTTTTCAGTACTTGATCTTGTGCCCTCCTCACCTTTGCAGCCGCAACTAATCTCATAGCTTCTGTTATTTTTCTAGTGTTTTTAACAGAAACAATTCGATCTCTGATTTCTTTAAGATTTGCCATGATATCTCCTTAGAATAAATTTAAACTGTGGCAAGCATTGAGGATTTAACTTCTTTTATTACCTCTTTTAAAGTTGTTTCTAAGCCTTCATTAAGTTTCTTCTCTTTAAGAATCTCCTCAATAAATTCCGCTTTATTTAACTTGAGGTATTCTCTAAGTTCAGCAGCAAATTTTGTTACATCTTCAACAGGCACCTCGTCAATAAGCCCCTTAACACCTGCATAGACAACTGCAACTTGTTCAGCAAGATTTAAAGGTGAGAATTGTGCTTGTTTTAGCAATTCTCTTAATCTTTTACCTCTTTCAAGTTGTTGCTGAGTAGCCTCATCAAGATCAGAAGCGAACTGAGAAAATGCTGCTAATTCATCAAATTGAGCTAATTCTAATTTTAGTGTTCCAGCAATCTTCTTAATTGCTTTTGTTTGTGCAGCTCCTCCAACTCTACTAACTGAAATACCAACATTTATTGCAGGTCTTAAGCCTGAGTTGAATAAATCTGCGCTTAAGAAAATTTGTCCATCAGTAATTGAAATAACATTTGTGGGAATATATGCAGAGACATCTCCAGCTTGAGTTTCAATAATTGGCAAAGCTGTCATTGATCCACCACCCATATCGTCTGATAATTTTGCTGCCCTTTCAAGTAATCTGCTATGACAATAAAAAACATCTCCAGGATAAGCTTCTCTTCCTGGTGGCCTTCTCAAAAGAAGAGACATTTGTCTGTAAGCTTGAGCCTGCTTAGTTAAATCATCATAAATAACAAGAGTAGCTTTGCCTTGGTACATGAAATGCTCAGCTATTGCAGCTCCAGTGTAAGGAGCTAAATATTGTAAAGCTGCCGCTTCAGAGGCTCCTGCACTAACTACAACAGTATATTCAAGAGCTCCTTTTTCTCTTAAAACTTCAACAACGTTTGCTACTGATGCAGATTTCTGACCAATCGCTACATAGACGCAGACTACGTCTTGGCCTTTTTGATTAATTATCGTATCAATTGCAATAGCAGTTTTTCCAGTTTGCCTATCTCCAATAATCAATTCTCTTTGACCTCTCCCCACAGGTATCATCGCATCTATAGAAGTAATACCAGTTTGCATGGGTTCATGCACTGATCTCCTTTTAATTATTCCTGGAGCCATTTCTTCAATAAGTCTATTATCACTTGTCGGAATCTCACCTTTTCCATCTATTGGCTGCCCTAAAGGGTTAACAACTCTCCCCTTCATAGCTTCTCCGACTGGGACAGATGCGATTTTTCCTGTTGATTTTACATTACTTCCTTCTTGTACACCCAAAGCTTCACCCATCAAAACTGCACCGACATTATCGTCTTCAAGATTAAGAGCTATACCTTCAGTTCCATCCTCAAATTCTAATAATTCACCAGCCATGACCTGATCTAAGCCGTATATTCTGGCAATGCCATCACCAATTTGTAGAACAGTTCCTACATTGCTTACATTTACGGATTGGTCATAATCAGTTATCTGTTGTTTTAAGATTGAGCTGATTTCATCAGGGCGTATAGATACCATGGATTTAAGAATTTAAGGTTGGGTTTTGAATTTACTTGGATAGTGACAAACCAAGCTTTCTAATTTGAGAGGCAAGACTAGCATCAATTACTTTAGATCCTACACTCGCGACGAAACCACCAATGAGGGATGGGTCGATTTTAGTTACAAGTTCTAATTTTTCAGTTCCAGCTATATTGATAATTTTTTTGGTAATTAAACCTTTTTGGTCATCAGTAAGCTCAACAGCAGAAGTAACAGTTGCCAAAGCAATATTACTATTTTCTCTGTAAATTTCTAAAAATCTATCGAGAATTGAAGTTACAATTCCAATTCTTTGCCTATCAGCTAATAGTTTTAAAAAATTTAGAAGAGAAGAATTAATCTTTTCTGAAAAAATTTCAATTATTATTTTTTTCTTAGTATCTGTCTCTAAAACTGGAGAAGATAATGTTTTTTCTAGATCAGGGGAATCATTTATTAAGGATAGTAGTTGTTTTACCTCCTTAACCATTTCTTCAGTTTGATCGTTTTCACTAACAACCTGAAGTAATGCTTCTGCGTATGGGGTAGTAACGGAATTTAGAAGTGGCATTAGTTCATCTCAATATTATTTATGGATTGAGTTACCAAATTTTCTTGAGTTGTTTGATCAAGTCTATTGGGTAGAGAATCTAAAGCTTTCTTAATAGCTAATTCAACAGCTTCTTTACGAAGTTGAGAAATCGCTCTTGAGGCTTCTGAGCTTTCATCAGAGATTGCACTTTGTTTTATTCGTGCCATCTCTTCAATGGCTTTTTTCTCACTTTCCATCCTGATTGATTCAGATCTTTTAAGAGAATCTGCTTTTATTTGACTAGCTTTTTCTTCTGCTGAAGATAAGTCAGTCTTTGCTTTCTCTAAAGCTTGTGTAGCCTTAAGAAGTCGATCTTCTGCATCTTTTAATTCAAGAAGAATTCCCTCTCTTCTTTTTTGAAGCATTTTACCTAGAAAGCCTGGTAAAAATTTATAAAGGCCAAAAACAACTACAGCCCAATTAAGAACATTAGTTTCGAATAAATTAAGATTTAATCCAAAACCTTCTGTAGCTAGAAGAGGTAAATTCATTTTTCTAGAATTAATCTATTAACAATAAGTTCGCTTAAGTCATCAGCTTGCTTAAAAAGCTGTTCACGAGCTGTAGATGTCTGATTTTCTATTTCTAACCTTGCTTTTTCCTTAGAAGCATTTGCTTCATTATTAGCAAGTTCAAGAGCTTCTTTATAAAGCACATCAGATTCATTCTCAGCTTCGCTCACAATCTTTTGAGCTTCAGAGCGAGCACTTTGAAGCTGACTTAATAAATCAGCTTCTAATTTTTCAACTTCTGAAAGTTTATTTTTGGCATCCATAATATTGTTACTTACAAATTTTTCTCTTTTTTCAACAACATTGCCTACTGGCTTAAAGAAAAGAGAATTTAGTATGTAAGTAAGAGCGACTACTTGTATTGCCATAAGAGGCAAAGTGGCATTTATATCAAATAAACCACCTTCAGTAGCACCAAAAAAATCAAAGGCCAACATATGTTTCAGTTGAAATTAAAAAATTATATTTAAATATTGCTAATAAGAATTAAAAGCAACATTAACTTTTAGGAAAAAGGATTCGCAAAAAGTAATACTAGAGCAACAACTAATCCATAGATTGTTAATGACTCCATGAAAGCGAAAGATAAAAGTAGAGTTCCTCTGATTTTACCTTCAGCTTCAGGTTGGCGGGCAATACCCTCAACAGCACCTTGAGCTGCGTTACCTTGTCCAAGGCCCGGGCCAATAGCGCCTAAGCCAACTGCTAAGCCAGCAGCTACAACAGATGCAGCGGAAGTAATGGAATCCATAATTTTGAAATAAAGAGCTTAATGCTTGTGATAAATCTTTTTGTCTAAAACGCTTGGACATTCTCTTTTTTAAGAATGGGTCTGAATTTTTCAGACCTACGCGATTAAATATTTTGCCAGATTACAGGCCCTTTGTAAAAGAGTCTGAATGTATTAAAGAGAAACTAATGATGTTCTTCTACGGCTTCTCCTATGTAGTAAGCAGCGAGTGTAGCAAAGATTAATGCTTGAATTGCACTTGTGAACAACCCTAGAAACATTACAGGAATGGGCAAAACCAAGGGAACTAGAAAAACCAAAACACCAACAACAAGTTCATCAGCAAGAATATTTCCAAAAAGCCTAAAGGATAAAGATAAAGGTTTAGTAAAGTCTTCCAGAATTTTAAAAGGCAACATTATAGGTGTTGGATGAACATAATATTCAAAATATCTCCAACCCTTATTACTAAGCCCAGCATAGAAATAAGATAGAGAAACTAATAATGCCAATGCAATGGTTGTATTAATATCAGCTGTTGGAGCTCCTAATTCTCCACTTGGTAATTTTATTAATCTCCAAGGTATAAGCGCTCCTCCCCAATTACTTACAAACACAAATAAGAATAGAGTTCCTATAAAAGGCATCCAATCTCTATACACTTTTTCACCAATTTGAGTTCTTGCAAGATCTCTAATGTAGTCCCATAAAAATTCAAGTAAATTCTGCAATCCCTTAGGATCATTTTCCATTTTTTTTGTCCCTAATGAGATGAAAACTAATAAAGCACCTAATAGGATCCAAGAAGTTAAAAAAACTTGTCCGTGAAGTCTTATATTTCCAATCTGCCAATAAAGATGTTGACCTACTTCTAATGCTGCAAAATTTGTTGGCAAGGAGTTAAAGAACATTTTGATTTAAATAAAAATTAATAAATTTTGAAAAGCAAAATTTATTTAAGAACGTGAGAAATAAAATATAAGAGAAGGCTTATAGATAAAAAAGCCTATCATTGCTGGAAAAATATCTAAAGATCCTAGCTTGCTTGCAAAAAGAAAGAGACAAACTGGAACCAATAGTTGCAATTGAGAAAAGCCATTAGATTCTTTCCCTATTTTTCCTATGCTTTTAGCAAGCAAACGTAAGTAAAAAATACCAGCAATGGCACCTACAAAAACACTAAAACCAAAAGTATACCCAATTATAATTCCTGTTATAGATGCCACTAAAGTGGCAACGATAAAAGTAATACCAAAAATTGTTATTTGCAATTTAGTGTATTCATCATTTTTTGAAAATAATTTTTGAAATTGACTTACAAAAACTAATTTAGTTTTATTAATGAAAGAATTACCCTGGGAAGGGGAACCATGAACATTCTTACCAGGAAGATGCTCAATAATTTTTTTTCTATTTGAGTCCACAGATGTGAACATAATTTAGAAAACCCCCTCTATACAGATTTAAGTAAGTATATAAACCCACGGAATCTATCATGGGGAGGGGCCTTTTAGCTAGGAATATTTTGTTTAAAGTCCTAATTCTTAAGATTTGTGATATTTGATTTAGATTTTTTTGAAAAAATAAAAATAAATTGAGTTTTTTTAATCAAAATCTAAAAACTCAAATTTAATCAAAAAAGAGTAATTAAGACTTGGCAAAGTAGTCATTTAACGTCTCAATAGTATATCTACAAACTTTAAATTGGAGATAAGTAAATCAGCTACAAAATATAAGATTGATTTTAAAAGAAATAAAACTTTTGATTCCATAAACAACCCCAAATATTTAAGGGACAATTTCTTACCTATACCTTGGAAAATTTGGCCTTATGAAGGAAAACTTCTTCTTATTTTGATTGGTATATGGTCTGTTTTAGGTCTTTTTATTCTTGGTTCTGCTAGTTGGTGGGTCGCTAGCAAGGAAATGGGGGATTGGGCTTATTATTTAAAAAGGCAAATTATTTGGTGTATTCCTGGACTAACTTTTTTTTATTTTGTTTTAAATGCAAATATTAGAGATCTTTTAAAAATTTCAAAAATTATTTTTTACTTCTTAATTTTCTTAATAATTTTAACAATATTTTTTGGCAGTACAGTTAACGGTTCTTCAAGATGGTTAATTCTAGGTCCTCTACAAATTCAACCGTCTGAATTAATTAAACCTTTTTCAATTTTGGAAGCAGCCAACTTATTTGCACATTGGAATTTAGTTAAAAATAATAGAAAAATTATTTCATTAAGCACATTTGGGTTTTTAATTTTACTAATAATGAAGCAGCCCAATTTAAGTACCGCAGGTTTAACAGGAATTCTTTTTTGGGTGATGGGTTTATGTGGGGAAGTAAAATTCAGTTCACTCTTATCAATAGCTTCATTAGGAGTTTTAAGTGGTTGTATTAGTATTTTGAGTAATGAGTATCAAAAGATAAGAGTCATATCATTCATAGATCCTTGGAAAGATTCAGAGGGCAATGGCTATCAATTAATTCAAAGTTTACTAGCGATAGGTTCAGGAGGATTATTTGGACAAGGATTTGGCCTCTCTACACAAAAATTACAATATTTACCAATTCAAAGCACAGATTTCATTTTTGCTATTTTTGCAGAAGAATTTGGTTTATTAGGATCAACATTATTGTTGGGTTTTTTAGTTCTTTTTTCTTATGTAAGCTTAAGAATCGCAATAAAGTGTAGGAATAATTATACAAAGTTAGTTGCTATTGGATGCGCAACTTTACTTATAGGTCAATCTATAATGCATATAGCTGTGGCAACAGGAACAATGCCCACAACTGGGTTACCATTACCTTTTGTAAGTTACGGAGGAAATTCCTTATTATCCTCGTTTTTTGTGATCGGAATGTTATTAAGGTGTTCACTGGAATCAACTGGTTATATAGGCATGATTAGTGCGCGAAAGTCTCTTCATTAGTTAGAATTTAGAAGATTTAAATTCCTGTTATCGCCTCAATTAATTTATTTATTTCAGAATTAGCTCAAAAGGGTAATTTACTAATGGAGCAAGGACTTAATAATCCAGGTCCACTTACCATAATTTTAGTTTTTACTGCTGGCCTTTTAACAAGTCTTGGTCCATGTTCTTTATCTTTACTACCAATCACAATTGCTTATGTGGGTGGAACTAAGAATAATAAGTTTAAACTTATTAGTTTTTCTGGAGGGGTAATTTTTTCCCTTATTACATTAGGTGCCTTGAGCGGATTCTTAGGAAAAATATATGGACAATTACCCTCTTACTACGCATCTTTAGTAGCTTTAATAGCAATTATTATGGGCTTAAACTTATTAGGAATTTTAAAATTCCAATTACCTAATGGGCCCGATTTAAAATTTATGGAAGATAAGGTGCCTTCTATAATTACTCCTTTTGTAATAGGTGGAGCTTTTGGTCTTGCCTCTTCACCTTGTATTACTCCAGTACTGGCTACACTCTTAGCATGGGTATCACAAGCAAAAAACCCTGCAATTTCAATAATTTTTTTATTCTTCTTTGGCCTTGGTCAAGTAACACCATTAATCCTTGCAGGAGCGACAACTGAAAATTTAAAGCAGTTTCTAGAATTCAGAAAATATAGTCAAATAATTCCTACTTTAAGTGGGGTATTTTTAGTTTCGCTAGGGATTCTAAATTTAATTTCAAATTGGATCTAAATGGTTATTTTTAAGAAATTTATTCTAAAGATATCAAGTTTAAGATTTGCAATACTATTAATAATTTTCATTGCCATTTCAAGTGGAGTTGGAACATTTATACCTCAAGGAAATGATCAACAAGAGTATATTGATTTCTACAACGAAACGCCAATATTAGGCTTTATTAATGGATCTAATGTTATAAGACTCCAATTAGATCATATTTACACAAGTAATTGGTTTTTATTTTCGTTAATACTACTTTGTATTTCTCTCGCAGCCTGCAGCTTTAGGAGGCAAATACCGTCTTTAAAAGCAGCATTAAAATGGACTGACTATAAAGATGAAAAAAAATTCTACAAACTCGAATTAATAACTTATTACGAAATAATCCAAGATGCAGATTACATTTTAAAAGCTGATTCTTTACTTAGAAAAAAAGGTTGGAACATTTCCAAATTTGAAAATCGCTTATCAGCAAGAAAAGGCTTAGTGGGAAAACTTGGACCTATAATTGTCCATATAGGTTTAATTCTTTTACTGATTGGTTCAGCATATGGAAATTTTAGTAGCCAATCTAAAGAACAATATCTGAGATTAGGAGAAAGTTTAGATTTAATCAACGAGAGTACAAATTCAAGAGTAAAAGTAAAATTAAAAAACTTTTTTATTGAACGTGAAAGTGATGGGAAACCAAAGCAATTTATTTCAAATTTAGAATTTTTTTCGAAACAACAAAATTTGAATGAAATAAAAACAACTCAAGTGAATCAACCTATCAGATTCAAAGGTTTAACTATTTATCAAGCGGATTGGTCAGTTTCAAATATTGTTATGGAAATTGACAGTGTTCTTTACCAACTCCAACTAAAGCCTATTCCTGAGATAGGAGATCAAATATGGGGGCTTTTAATTGAATTGGGTAGAGAAAATAAAAAAAATTATCTTTTAACTATAGATAATGAAAATGGTCCACTTAAAGTCTCAAATATTGAAGATTTTTCTGAAAATTTTATTTATTTTAATAATCCAATAGAAATTAATTCTTCAAAACTATCTTTAAAAAAAATAATTCCTAGTAGTGGTTTAATTATTAAAAATGATCCTTCAATTCCGTTTATTTATTTATCCTTTGCTTTAATAATTGTGGGAACAATCTTAAGTCTTATTCCCACAAACCAAATATGGATCTTATTTAATGAAAATACAAATAAATTATTTATTGGTGGTTTAAGTAATAGAAATCTTTTAGGTTTTAAGAAGGAATTTCTAAAATTATCAGATGAGATAAAGAATAATTAATTTCTTTTCTGTCCACTATAAATATCTAATTTCATAGAAACATTTCCTCTAGGATTAAAATCAGCGTTTAAATGAATCCAGTGTGGCACTGCTGCTTTTAAAAGATCATCCATGATTCTGTTTACCACTTCTTCATGTGATATTTTGAGATCTCTAAATTTATTAATATAAAGTTTTAAGGATTTCAACTCATATACTTTCATATTAGGCTGATAGTAGATATTTAATTTTGCAAAATCTGGATAACCTGAAAATGGGCATTTACAAGTAAATTCAGGTAATTCAATTGAAATTTCATAAATTCTTTTTTTATTAGGATTTTCAAAACAAATTATATTTGATTCCTCTATTATTCTTTCTCCGTATAAAGGCTTGTTAGTCGAATCATGTAAATTAGCTGTACCCATTTTTTATTCAAAAATACCTTTACTAAAACTATATAAAAAGCTATTAATTCGCAAAAAATTAAAATAAACTTAAGTATTACAAATCAATAAGTCAAAGGACATAAAACTTAATTTTGTATCAACAGTAACAATCCTACTATCATTAAAAGGGTTTATATGTATTTAGTTTCAAAAAACTTATGGACATCTGTTTGTTAAATATAGACAATAATTCGAATAAATCTCTTAACCCCACTAGTGTTATTGGAATGTTATGGCTCCAGACGCATTTTGAAGATACTCAATGGGAGGCATTATCAAATAATCAAGTAATAATTTCAAAAGAAAACTCTAAGTTACTAGTTAAGGATGCAATTAGCGCTGGTCTAAAGATTAAATCATTTTCTGGAGTTTCAATGCTAGATGTTTTTCAAAAAAAGAATTAAAATTAAATCAGTCAAGAGAAAAACATGAAGAAAATTGAGGCAATCATACGTCCATTTAAACTAGAAGATGTAAAAATTGCATTAGTAAATTCTGGAATTGTTGGAATGACTGTAAGTGAAGTCAGGGGATTTGGAAGACAAAAAGGTCAGGTAGAAAGGTATAGAGGTTCAGAATTTACAGTTGAATTTCTTCAGAAACTCAAAGTTGAAGTTGTAGTAGAAAATGAAAAAGTAAGTTCAGTAATAGATGCAATTGCTGAAGCTGCAAAAACAGGCGAAATTGGAGATGGGAAAATATTTATATCATCTATTGATTCTGTTGTAAGGATTAGAACTGGAGATACCGATGAAGAAGCCCTTTGATTAAAGAGTTTCTTTTACTAAATTTTCTATAAATTTAGTATTTATTATTGGATTAGAAATCCCAAACTTAGACATCCAAGCTAGATATTCATGATTTCCTGCAGGCCCAACTAAAGGCGAAGCTACAAGACCTTTAATATTCCATTGCAATTGATTTGCTGCATTAATAACTGACTCAATAGCCTCAATATGATATTCAGCCTTTCTTACAACGCCCCCTTTACTTACTCGATCTTTTCCTACTTCAAATTGAGGTTTAATAAGAAATATTCCCTCTATAAAATCTCCTGATAATAAATTATTAATAGGTTGTAAAACTAACTTTAGTGAAATAAAAGATAAATCTGCTACAACAAAATTTGGTAATAAACTTTCTTCAGAATAGATATCTAAAGGCTTTAAATTTCTAATATTTGATCTTTCAAAGAGTTTGACTTTTGGATTTTTCCTTATTTTCCAAGCCGTTTGACCATAACCTACATCTATCCCATAAACCATTTTCGCCCCTTGTTGCAACAAGCAATCAGTAAATCCTCCAGTAGAAATTCCTGCATCTATACAAACTCTATCTTTAACGTTAATCTTTAATTTATTAAAAGCCTCCAGTAATTTTTCTCCTCCTCTTGATACAAATTGAGGTTCAGATTCAATAATAAATTCAGTTCCTATTAAAACTTGTTGACCAGGTTTATCGAAAATCTTACCATTGATATCTTTAACCTTACCTGCAAGAATTAACCCCTGTGCTTTCTGACGAGTCTCGCATAAACCTTTGTAAATAAGATAAAGATCTAGCCTACTTTTTTTAATCATTTATTCTAAAAAGGTAACTTTAAAAAATAATTACTTGCTATTTTCAAATTATATTTTTGAAACATAATACTAATTTAAAATTTTATTAAAAACAAAAAACCTACTATTTATAAAGATAATCCAATCGCAAGATTTAGACATTTTTCAAAATGAATTGATATTTGCAAATCCACAAGCTTTTATTTATGACAATAATACTCATACAAATATGTTCAATGGCAAGTAGAACTTTTACGTATAGAGCAATTATGAGATTTTAGTTATAAAGTTTAAATTGAAGATGTTTAAAAATTGTGATTGAACGCTACACATTACCCGAAATGGGAAGAATCTGGACTGAAAATGCAAAATTCCAGAGTTGGCTTAAAGTTGAAATTGCAGCATGCGAGGCAAATTGTTCTCTTGGGAAAATGCCTGAAGCTGCGTTAAAAGAAATTCGTTTAAATGCAAAATTTGAAGAATCAAGAATTAAAGAAATCGAGAAAGAAGTAAAACATGATGTAATTGCATTTCTAACAAATATCAATGAATATGTTGGAGATTCCGGAAGATACATTCATGTTGGAATGACTAGCAGCGATGTCCTTGATACAGGCTTATCATTACAGCTAAAAGATTCCTGCGAATTGTTATTAGAGGAAATTGAAAAACTAGAAAATGAGGTCAGATCATTAGCAAGACAGCATAAAAATACTTTAATGATTGGCAGATCCCATGCAATTCACGGAGAGCCTATTTCGTTTGGATTTAAATTGGCAGGATGGTTAGCAGAAATATTAAGGGATAAAAAAAGATTATTAATCCTTAAAGAATCTATTTCCATTGGGCAAATAAGTGGAGCAATGGGAACTTACGCTAATACAAACCCAGAAATAGAAAAAATTACTTGCGAGTTGCTGGGTTTAAAACCAGATACAGCAAGTACTCAGGTTATATCAAGAGATAGACACGCTGAATATGTTCAAACAATAGCGTTGATAGGAGCTTCACTTGATAGGTTTGCTACTGAGATAAGGAACCTTCAGAGGACAGATGTTTTAGAAGTCGAAGAAGGATTTTCAAAAGGGCAAAAAGGAAGTTCAGCTATGCCTCATAAAAGAAACCCTATTCGTAGTGAAAGGGTTAGCGGTTTATCTAGAATTTTGAGGAGTTATGTTGTAACAGCTCTTGAGAATGTTCCGCTTTGGCACGAGAGAGATATTAGCCATAGTTCTAATGAGCGTATCATGTTACCCGATGTATCTATATGCCTACATTTTATGCTTAGAGAAATGAAAGAAATTATAAATAATTTAAAAGTTTATCCGGGAAATATGCTCAAAAATTTAAATATATATGGGGGAGTGATTTTTAGTCAGAAAGTTTTACTTTTACTTGTTGAAAAGGGTATGTCTAGGGAAAAGGCTTATAGCTTGGTGCAAAAAAGTGCTCATCAAGCTTGGAATAATGAGAATGGTAATTTCAAGGAAAATATTGAGGGGGACCAAGAGATAATGACATTAGTTTCTGAGAATGATTTAAAGTTATGCTTTGACCCCTCAATTCACCTCAACAATTTAAATGTAATATGGGATAAGTTAAGTATTTAAATCCCTAAATATTATTTGAAGTTTAACCACAGTTTTTTTGATGACCAAGAACTTTAGATTTGAAAAAGATAGTATGGGACAGATTAAAGTTCCTTCAGAGGCTTTGTGGGGAGCCCAAACGCAGAGAGCAATTATAAATTTTTCTATTGGTGAGGAGTTAATCCCAATTGAATTAATTTACTCACTTACGGTTATAAAAAGAGCAGCTGCAATTTCTAATTTCAAATTGGGTTTAATAAATAATGTAAAAAAAGATCTCATTATTGAAGCCTGTACAGAAATACTTGATGGGAAACACGATTCTCAATTCCCTTTAAAAATATGGCAAACAGGTAGTGGTACGCAAACAAATATGAATATCAATGAAGTCATATCTAATATTGCTGCGTTAAAAACAAATTCAGAACTTGGAAGTCATCATCCTATTCATCCAAATGATGATGTTAATAAATCGCAGTCTACAAATGATACTTTTCCTGCGGCTATTCAGATATCTGTTGTTACTCAAATAATTAAAAAATTAGTTCCATCAATAAAGGAACTTACTAAGGTTCTTGATAGTAAGAGTAATAAATGGAAAGATCTTATAAAAATAGGTAGAACTCATTTTCAAGATGCAGTGCCAATTTCTCTTGGTCAAGAAGTTTCTGCATGGTCAAAACAACTAAAGGACGCTGAAGACGCTCTGATAATTAGTCTTGATGAGTTATGTTTCTTACCACTAGGTGGTACGGCAGTTGGTACAGGTATTAATTGTCCAAAAGATTTTTCAAAAGAATCTATAAAATCAATTTCAGAATATACTGGTTTATTTTTTTATCAATCAAAGAATCATTTCTCTT
The DNA here is from genome assembly GCA_003283445.1 of Prochlorococcus sp. AG-321-D23. Classification (GTDB taxonomy): domain Bacteria; phylum Cyanobacteriota; class Cyanobacteriia; order PCC-6307; family Cyanobiaceae; genus Prochlorococcus_A. The sequence goes on from QBXG01000002.1 coordinate 29,016, forward strand.
TAATGGCATCTCATGATCGATTAGCCCATGTAATGGGTCAAATAAAAATCCTAGCAAGTGCATTATTTAAGATTTCTAATGATATTAAAATATTGTCCTCAGGACCTAGATCAGGTATTTATGAATTAATAATTCCCCAAAATGAACCGGGGAGCTCAATCATGCCTGGGAAAGTTAATCCAACCCAATGTGAAGCATTATCAATGGTATGCACTCAAGTAATGGGTTTTGAATACGCAGTATCAATAGCTAATGCCAGCGGCACTTTACAAATGAATGAATATAAGCCACTAATAGGATTTAATATTCTCACGAGTATAAAATTACTGAATCATGCGATAAGTAACTTTAGACTAAAATTAGTTGAAGGTATACAACCAAACCCAAAAACTATAAAAGCTAATCTTGAAAATTCACTAATGCTTGTAACCGCATTGGTTCCCAAAATAGGTTATGAAAAAGCAGCAGAAATTGCGAGTCTTGCTTTTAATGAATCAATCAACTTAAAAGAAGCAACAATAAAATTAGGTTACTTAACTGCTAATGATTTTGAGGATGCTATAAATACTAATAAAATGATTTAATTGAACTACTTTTAGGAATTATTATCAATTCTTTTCGTTGCTGGATTAATATTATCGGAGACTTTTAACAAATCATTCGATTCAGAAACAGGAAATCTATTTATAGCTTTTAAGGCTAACTTTGCTTTATTTTTTAGTTTATTACTTACTCCTACGCAATATTGAATTTGTGATAAAACATCCATAGACCTTCTTAAGATCCTTACAACATCCCCCTCATCTAGAGAAGTATTAAAAATTAGTTCTTTCCATTTTTTACCTCTCGCCCATTCTGAAATTATACCAGTCAGCTCCGTTTCCAAAAAAATTGGAGTGTTAATATTAAACTTATTTTGTTTCGAGGCTACTAATTTTCTTAGGCTCTCTAACTCATTAAAAACATCTATAACTTTTATAGAAGGCTTAAAATTACACCAAAGATTGGGTCTTCTTACATCCACACAAATTGCTTGAATGATCGCGGCTAAATCAGGAGGGGGCAAATCATCCAAGTATCCACTAAGTAAAACAAGTCCAACCCATAATTCATTTTCACTTCTTATTGCACCAACTGATTGCCCTACTTCTGTAAGCTCTAAATCATTTAAACAGCCAAAATGATTCAAAATTTTTATTAAATCAGTAAATTTTACCCAGTTATGATTTTCTTTTTCTTCCATAAGATTATTTTTCATAACTATTTCTTGCTCAATCTCGATAATCTTTTTTCTATATCTTTTTAATTTTTTAGAGTCACCAAATTTATGCGCAGGCTGATTAGTAATTGTTTCTTCCAAATTAGTAATTAGTTTCTTTTGCGTCAAAACTTCAGTTGATAGATCATATTGCGGAGTTCTTAAATCATATTTTTCAGAAATATCAAAAATTATATCTACAAAAGTTTGTGATTCATTATCACCTCTTACAACTTCTCCTGAGAAATTCATCTTGGGTTCTTCAAGCCTCAAAATTTCAATTTCTTCTAAATCAGGAAAAATATTGACTATGTAGGAAGGTTTTATAAGGATAAATAAATTATCAATTGTTAAACAAAGCAAACTTTTAATTTTTTTTGATTCATATATTTTTTTACAAATTATAGCTGGAACAACTTTTCTATTTATTTGAGGGGCTTTTATGGAAATTAAACTTCCATCTTTAATAAAAGTAAGTGCACTAGTAATTTCTTCTGATAATTTTTCAACTGCTTGTTTTTCTAATATCCTCAACAATCTTCTTTCTTCTTTTAAACGACTTTTCAACTTTTCGTATGAATCGAAATCTTGCCATGAAATATTGGAAGTTATTTTTTTTAGTTCTTTTAAATCTCTTTCTAAATTATCAAGAATAGCCGTCTCTTCTGAAGATTCCCCTAAATATAAAAAGCTCCCAAAACTTCTTTTTATTAACTCTCGAGATTTATCTAAACTATAATTTTGCAAAAGATTAAGAACCATTCCATAGCTTGGTGTGAACTGACTAACTAGTGGATTTGGTTCACTAATAGCCAAGGTACTAGCTTCTTTTGCTCCCTCAAATCTAGTTTGTAAGGTTACAACATATCCCTGCGAATCCTTTCCTCTTCTTCCAGCTCTTCCTGACATCTGCAAGAATTCACTACTAAATAATAATCTATGTCCTTCATCAGTCCTTTTTGATAATGTTGAAATTACTGTTGTTCTTGCAGGCATATTAATTCCCGCAGCTAAAGTTTCAGTTGCAAAAACAACTTTTACCAATCCTTGCTGAAATAGTTCCTCTACTAACTCTTTCCATGCTGGAAGCAAACCAGCATGGTGTGAAGCTATACCTCGTTTAAGAGCTTCAGAATGAATTTTATCTTTTATACCCTCTTCATTATTTTTTAGATAAACATCTAATCTTTGAGATATCAAATTTGCTTCTGAATAACTTACTAAAGATAAATCTTTTATATACTCAACAGCCTTGTCACAACCTCTTCTACTAAAAATAAAATAGATAGCTGGTAACATATTTCTCTCTGCAAGTTTAGAGACTACAAAGGCAATCGGAGGAGCCTTTGGTTGCATTATTCTTCCTACTTTACCTTTCTTTTTTTGCCCTTTTGGTGCTCTCCAGATCTTACAATTTGGATGAATCCCATTACCCTTATTATTCAAAAGAGGATGGAGTCCCTTGGCACTACAGAAAATAAAATCTAATGGAACTGGTCTTTTATTACTGTTCACAAGTACTGTAGGACCATGAACTTTTTCTATCCAATTTTGAAGTTGGTCTGCATTAGAGATAGTTGCTGATAAAGCTATTATCTGTGCTCTACTTGGACAATGAATTATTGTTTCTTCCCAAACTGTCCCCCTTTGAGGATCGTTCATATAATGACATTCATCAAGAATTACAGATTCCAGATTTAGCAATGGGTCATCAAATTCTTCAAATTCTCCATAGAGCATATTCCTAAAAATCTCAGTAGTCATTACTAAGATTGGAGCATCTCTATTGATACTAATATCTCCAGTTAAGAGACCTACTTTCTTCTCTCCAAATTGATTAATAAAATCTCTAAACTTTTGATTTGATAAAGCTTTTAAAGGGGTTGTATAAAAAACTCTACTTTCATGGGATAAGCCTCTATAAATAGCAAATTCACCGATTAATGTTTTACCTGAGCCAGTTGGAGCAGTTAAAACAACAGAATTTCCACTATTAATAGCTTTTATTGCCTCTATTTGAAAGGGATCTAGTGGGAATGGGAAATATTCCTCTAAATTAAGCAATAATTGTGATTGAAGAGGGGAGGAGTTAACTTCTTAAGATATGATCTATATAGATATTAATAAACAATATCCACCTTGCACACTTTAATAGTAAATCTAGATCATTTTATAAAAAATATTTAGTTGAAATTACTTACAAATGAATAGAGTAAAAATCCCAAAAAATAGACTTCGTAAATTAAAAACATTCACATTAGGTCAAAAGCCATATGAACTTGAAGATGTAAATCCAAAGAAAGTTAAAAATAACTTGATTGACTTATGTAGTAATGATTATTTTGGATTAAGTAGAGATAATGATGTAATAAAAGCCTCTTATGAAATAAGCTTATCTGAAGGTCTTGGCTCAGGCAGTTCGAGATTCATAACGGGCTCTAGACCAATACATAAATTATTAGAGACACAACTTGCAGAATGGCTTAATCAGGAAAAAGTGCTTTTATTTCCTAGCGGTTTCCAAGCTAATATTGCTGCCGTGCAAGGTTTAGCTAACAGAAATAGTATTGTAATTGCAGATAAATTTATTCATAATTCTTTATTAGTTGGAGTAAAAGCTGCCGGATCAAAACTAGTAAGATTCGAACATAATGATTTAAAAGACTTAGAAAATAAAATTCTTAAATTCAATTCTTCGCAAAAGTCCATTCTTATAATTGTTGAATCCCTTTACAGTATGGAAGGTTCAATTGCTCCTCTCAAAGAAATTGCTGGAATTTGTAAAAGGTATAATGTTGAATTATTAGTCGACGAGGCTCATGCTATTGGGATTTTAGGGACTGAAGGGAAAGGCTTAAGTTTTGATTTATCTGATGAAATAACTATGCTTACTGGAACCTTTGGCAAATCGTTTGGCAGCGGAGGGGCTTTCATAGCTTGTAACTCAAAAATTGGTGAACACCTTATTCAAACGAGTGGGGCTTTTAGATATACAACTGCTCTTTCCCCAGCTTTATCTGCAGGTGCACTTAAATCACTCCAGAAAATCAAAGCCAATCACGAATGGGGTATTAATTTATTGATCTCTTCTAAAAAATGGAAAAAAGAAATTCTTCGAAATTTAAGTTACCCAGTTAAGGGAGAATCTCAAATCTTATCTATAATTGTCGGACAAGAAGAAAAGGCAATCCTTCTACAAAAACATCTTGAAAAAAACGGTTTTTTAGCTATTGCCATTAGACCACCTACTGTTCCTGTGAACGAATCAAGAATAAGGCTAACAATTAGAAGAGATTTAAATCTAGACATACTTAATAATTTTATTTCTGTTTTAAAAACCTTCAAATGAAACAAGTTATTACTCAGCATGGTTGGGGGTTAGATCAAAGTTTCTGGGATAATTATAAAATTGAATTTCAAAGAAATGGATGGCATTGGCAAGATAATGAAAGAGGATATTTTTCAAAAAATATCAATCAAGCAAAATGGATACAAAACAATTTGAACGATCAAATCAAGATGATTTTATGTCACTCTTTAGGTTTCCATTTAATTCAAGAAAATCTTTTAGATGAAGCATCCCATGTTGTCTTTATAAATTCATTTAATAACTTTCTTCCTTCAAGCAAAAAAAGAAAATTAATTTACAGATCTCTTAAGAAAATGGAAAAAAAAATAATGTTATTTGAAGCAGAGGTTATGTTAAAAGAATTTATACGTAGATCTTTTTTGCCCAATAATATGAGCATTAATTTCCAAACTATGTTTTATAAAAACTTAGAGAATTTAAATAATAATCTTCTCTTAAGTGACCTTAAAAAACTTTATACAGATAAAAATTCTTTAAAGTCTTTTGATAAAAATTGCAATATCATCATTATAAATTCTAAAAAAGATTTAATTCTTGACCAAGATTCAAGTGATGAGTTTATTGAATTGTTAAAAAAAACATTAACTAAAAAGCCAACTTTAATTGAATTAGATAATCAAGGGCATTGTCTAACTAATTTAAATTTTTACCAAATCATCAAAAGAACTCTGGATAATAAATATGAAAAATAAAATCTGGAATGAAACAGTTAAAAAAAACTTTAATAATGCTTCAGCAAATTATTTAAGTTATTCAAATATTCAAAAGCATTTTGCTGATAAGATTGTTTATTTCTTAAAAGATCTAAATATTCAAAAAGGTGAATGGATAGATCTTGGTTCAGGAACTGGCTTATTAGCTGATGAAATAGAAAAAGAATTTTCTACAAAAAATATTAGCCGAATTGATTTCAGCAAAAAAATGCTTCTTCAAAATAAGAACTCTAGTAAAAAGATTTTATGGGATTTAAATAATGGTTTACCTCCATCAATTAGAAATTGTCCTCTAATGACATCTAACTTTTGTATACACTGGTTAGACAATCCCGAAAAAATAATAAGGGATTGGTTTAACAAATTAAGATCTGGTGGTTATTTAATAATTTCATATCCCACAATAAATTCATTCCCGGAATGGAAGCAAACTTGCTTAGAAACTAATATTGAATATAGTGGCCTAACTTTCCCTGTTTCAAAAAATATAGTCAAAAGTTTTAACTCTGACGAAATATTCTTCTCAAATAAATATTTATATATAGAAAACTTTCCAGATGTTTATAAACTTTTCAGAAGTATAGTAAACGTTGGAGCTCAATCAACCAAGTGTAAACGTAATAAAGTATGTGAATTAAAAGCAATACAAAAGTTTTGGCCTAAGACGGCAACTAATTCAGTTAACCTTACATGGGAAATTAATATTGAAATATTAAAAAAATCATGAGCGCTATAAAGAATAAATCCCAATTTGTTATTTGTGGGACAGATACTGATATCGGAAAGACATTAATTAGTTCTTTTTTTGTAAGAGGATTAAATTCTTTTTATTGGAAGCCTATTCAAAGTGGCATTGCTTCAGAGACAGATAGTCAAGCTATTGCACGACTTGCAAAAGTGAACAAAGCAAAAATAATCAGTGAAGCTTATATCTTTAGAGAACCTGTTTCTCCTCATTGGGCGTCAGAAATAGATCAAAAAGTTATAAACTTTCAGCTATTAAATTTACCAAATATCGATGGGTCATTAATTGTAGAAACAGCGGGGGGCTTAATGGTCCCAATTACAAGAAATTATTTGCAAATAGATCAAATTAAGAAATGGGATATCCCTGTAATACTTGTATGCAAGAGTGGCCTTGGGACTCTTAATCACACTCTTCTTAGTATTGAGGCATTAAGAAAAAGAAATATTAAAATTCTAGGTCTAGTTATAAACGGAAAAAAACACTTAGATAATCCAAAAACATTAACTGAATTTAGTAATCTTCCTATTATTGCTGAATTTCCATACATCCAGAAAATTGACTCTAATATTTTAGATATACTTTGGGAAGAGCTCAATATTAAAAATAAATTGATCACCTTATTAAAAAAAAAAAAATATAAATGAAATCTCCAGTTTTAAAAAATCCTGATCAAGATTGGCATCCTAATATATGGCCGCCTTTTACGCAGATTATAAATAGCAAGCCTCAATTAGAAGTTTCTCATGGAAAAAATGCTTTAATTTATACTAAAAATCCAAAACAAGAACTCATTGATGGAATAAGTAGTTGGTGGGTTACTCTACATGGTCATAGTAACGATTACATAGCAGATGCCATTTATCATCAAGCCAAGACTCTAGAGCAAGTTATATTCGCCGACTTCTTACATCCACAGGCTCAAATATTATCAGAGAGACTAAGTGGCATAACAAGATTAGAAAGACTATTTTTTTCTGATAATGGATCTACCGCTGTAGAAGTAGCTTTAAAAATTGCCTATCAATCTTGGCAAAATCAAGGAGAAACAAGAAACCAAATAATTGCTTTTGATGGTGCTTATCATGGTGATACATTTGGAGCAATGGCTTTAGGGGAACGAAATATTTTCAATGAGAATTTTGATAATCTAATGTTCCCTGTTAAAAGGGCCCCATGGCCTTCAACTTGGATAAATGATGAAGAGGTTGAAATAAAAGAGAACAACGCGATTCAAATATTAACTAAACTTCTTAAAAAGCCGACTGTAGCTGTCATTCTTGAACCATTAGTACAGGGTGCTGGAGGAATGAATATGGTTAGGCCTGAATTTATCAGACAAGTTTCAGAAGTAGTAAAAAATAATAATTCTTTATTAATAGCTGATGAAGTATTAACTGGATTTGGGCGATGTGGAAGTCTCTTTGCATTTCAAAAGGCAAATATAATTCCTGATCTAATTTCTATTTCGAAGGGTTTAACGGGAGGGTTCCTACCTATGGGAATCACATTAGCTAAAGAGACAATTTTTCAATCTTTTATTAGCGATTCTCCTAAAAAAACTTTTTGGCATGGTCATAGCTTCACTGCAAACCCTTTAGGGTGTGCAGCAGCTAATGCAAGCCTTGACTTATTAGAAAAACATCCAATAAAATATCTTTCTTTTGAGGAAAAGCACCTTTCCCATCTAAAGAAAATTAAAAAATTACCATTTGTAAAAAACATAAGAGTCACAGGAACTATCGCCGCATTTGATATTGAAATTGGTAAAAATGAAGGTTATCTAAACAATATTGGCAAAAGGATAAAAGCATTATCCATTAAAAAAGGTTTATTTATTAGGCCACTTGGTAATGTTATCTATCTATTACCCCCTCTTTGTATTACAGACAAACAGTTAGAAAAAAGTTACAGAATTATTTTTGAAATTTTAAGCGATCTTTAAAAAACAAAATCAAGGTCCCTGTAAAATAGCATTTTCTATATCTTCTCTATTAATACAATAAGAAAATAGTCTTTTAGTTAATTTACCTCCACTCTCCCAGACAACACTTAAATCTTCTTGTTCAAAAATAATAGTTGCATTCCAATTAGAAAGTAACAAATACCATTTAGACGGATTATCAATATCTTTAGTTGCTCCTAAATCTTTTAACCATAATTCTAATGATTGAAGTGAATGTTGATTAATTGGGGTGTCAGATGGGATCACAGAATTTCTTTAAATTATTATCTCAAAAGCCAAGTTGGAATTGACTGTATTTCTTTGCCAGCAAAAGAAGCGATTAAGATAGCTAAAAATAAACTTATCAAAATAATAATAATCAACAAAAATAATGAGAACATTTCTCCATTTGAAAATGGTCTCCTATTACCTACTAACTGCTGATTATTAGCATCCATTACTAAAGGATTCAAGACATTTAAATTTGTTTTATTTGGTTTTTTAGAATTTACTTGTAATTTTTCATCATAAATTTTCCTCAAATTAGAATTATTTAAATTTTCATAGGCCTCTAATACTTTTTGAAATTTATTTTTTGCATCTTCTAATTCTAAAGAAGTCGTATCAGGATGTAATTCTATCGAGAGTTTACAAAAAGCTTTTCTTAATTCGTTATTTGAGGCATTTTCATTAACGCCTAAAATCTTATAATAAGTTATCTCGCCTTTCAAAAAAATTTAATTATCATTAAAAATATTCTAGTCATTTTTGATAAAATTGAATATTTTTAATTATCAAGAATAAGAAACTACTTAAAACTCAATGACAAAAGAAAGTATCCCTGATGAACTTCTCAATTTATTAACTGAAGAGGAAATAATAATGTTTAGAGAATTACAGATAAAAATCCAAGAACTAAATTATAAAAGCAACTTAACTAGATTAATTGAAGGAGATAATTACTGGATATCACAAGTCTATGACAGCCTTTGGACATTTAAAGAAAATACAAATAAAAATTTTGATAATAAAAAATTTATTGATATTGGCTCAGGTTGTGGTTTCCCAGGATTTGCCTATGCGATAACACATCCTAATTCAGAAATATATCTAGTGGATTCCTCCAAAAAAAAAACAGATTCACTAAAAGAAATTATCAAAAGTATTAAATTCAAAAACGATATATTTGTAATTAATGATCGTATTGAAAACATTGGCCGTCAATCTTCATTTAAAAATGGCTTTAATATTGCGACAGCAAGAGCAGTTAGTAATCCTTCAACAGTTTCTGAATATATATTACCTATGTTGAAATCAAACGGATTAGGTATTCTATATTGTGGGAAGTGGTCCAATGAAGATAATAAAAATTTAGAAAATGCATTAAACGTATTAGAAGGGCAAATCTTAGAAATTAAAAGTAATTTTCTTCCCAGAGAGAAAGGGATACGTAATGCTATCTTTATTAGGCCAAAAGCGTCTTGCCCTGATATTTATCCTAGAGGTATAGGGAAGGCTGAAAAATATCCACTCAAAGGTTAATTCTTTGATAATCTTGATAAAGATTTGTCCCCAAACTTGTCTTTTAGGACTCTTAATTTCTTTATAACCTTTTTGGGTTTTATATGCCTTCCTAAAACTTTTAATAATTGACTTTCGCATACATCAACATCTAACAAATTTGCGTTATTTCCTGGAAACCAATGACTTCCATTACCAAGTAATTGGTATCTAGATTTTGCAAATTCTTCTAAATCAAAGGAATCTATTAAATTCGCGAGCCAGAGAAGAACCGGAATATTTATTCCTCCTGGTGTATTTTTCCAATTTGGTAAATTTTTGTCCCAACTTTTATACCACTCTATACCTAATGAATTAATTGATTCCTCTTGTAATCTATTTAGTATTTTAGGAATATATTGATCAGATACTGACAATAATGAAACTGCTTCTAAATGTAAATTAAAGTCTTGCTCTTTCGCTATCCCAACACTAATTGTATGAACATTTTTGTTCCTTAAGCAAAAAAGATCGTTAAATACTATTGGGTGTAAAGGGCTACAAAGTTCCAAAATTTTTGTTGATGGAGTGTGAAGATGTCCACCTTTATCAGTAGGACTTATGATAAAAACTCCAAGATCATATTTATGAGCCAACTCAATTAACTTGGAATTCGTTTGATTGATGAAATACCAGTGCAAATTAATATAATCAAAGAAATTTGTAGATATCGCTTTTTCTATAAGAGATAATTCTCCATGAGTCGAAAATCCTATATATCCAATTAAATTTTCTTTTTGGAATTTTTTTAAAATATCAATACAGCCTCCATCTTTTACAGATTGATGAAGATGCTCAGGTGTATTGATGCCATGAATTGCTAATAAATCAATTTTCTTTACTTGTAATTTTTCAAAGCTTTTCAAAAGTTCTGCTTCGAATAATTTTGGATCACGATTAGGAGGGATTTTTGTTTGAATGATTTTTGGTATTTTTTTAATACTCTTAAAAGCCATACCTAACTGAATTTCTGAAGTCCCATAATACTTAGCTGTCTCAATGTGATTGAAACCAAATTTATTTGCAAGATTCAGTATATTTTCAACTTTATTCTGTTCTTTTTGTGAAATATCTGAAAATTTTAATTCATCCCAACTTTTTTGGAATCTCATACCTCCTAATGATAAAACAGGCATATTTATATTGGTTCTACCAAATCTGCGACAAGGCAACTCCATTAGAAATTAATGCTTATTCATTCTTGGTAGTTTTCCCAGAGATTGAAACATATCCCTATCAAGACTACTTTCTAGATCTTCTAAGTTTTCAAATTCAACCCAATGAATACAATCCACTGGACAAGTATCAATAGCTTCTTGCACCGTTTCAAGATTATCTCCATCTTGTCTAATTGCTCTACTTCGTCCATAATCCTCATCAACTACAAAAGTATTAGTAGCTACATGAGCACAATATCTACAACCTATACATCTACTTTCATCAACCCAAACCGCTTTTTCAGTTAATTCTCCTCCAAGGACAGGCTCATAACCTGTTAGTTCTTTAGTTTCAAAATAATTATCAATTGCACTTAAGGAATTACTATCCAATTATTAACTTTCCCACTTAGTTAGAACCAATTCGATAGATCCATCATTTTTGTTTTTTTGCTCAACTATTTGGTATCCATCCTCTTCTGTTTTAGAAATAATTGTATGATAAGCATACATTTGAGTAACTTTTGAAATAAACCTTTCAACAGGTAAATCAAACTTCCAAAGGTCAAGATCAGTAACTAATTCATATGAGTTAGAGTTATTATCCCATTTGAATCCAACTTTAGTATCGCTTGGTAAATCCATGCTTATATCAACTGCTGTAAATTGACCTCTATAGCCTTTGACAAACTTTGTTTCGTGATTTACTACGTAACCGAGTTGGTCTAAAGCTTTAATCAGGGGTTTTATTTCCTTAAGTTGAGTTTTGATAGTACTAAAATGTGACATTAGATTCGTTGTTAATTTGATTTGATTTTTCGCTTTGGTTAGAGATAAACGCCTCTGAAGTTTTATTCTTGACTTTTACTTCGCCAAGAGCACCTTCAATATTTTTTGTTGCATTATTACATGCATTACCGTTGAATCCTTCAACAGTTTCTTCAACTTTTCCATCTTGATGAATTTTGAATCTTAATGTTCTCTGGGGCATTAAAATCAAGTACTAAGTACTAATACTTTATACACGATAACGGAAAATTATTGTTTCAGTTGGTACAAGTTAATTAAAATATATTTTTTTATATTGATTACTTAATAAATATAAAACTCTATTTATAAAACCCTTTCATCCCCATTGAATCTAACGCAGTTTTAGCTTCTTCCATAACTGAAGGTTCTTTATCAAAAAGAGCAATTTTGGTACATTCATCAACAAAACTTTCTTGCGATATTTCATTTAATTTTTCAAACAATCTACATAAAGACCATATACAATTACTTCTTACTACGGGCTCATTATCTATTTTCAAGCTAATTAATAATTGTTCAGCCGCTAATTGAGCGTTTAAGGATGAAGTACTTCCAATTTCCGCTAAGGAACTAGATGACCATAATCTGACTGAAGCCACATCATTTTTTAATGAATTTATTAATGGCTTCAAAACAATTTCATTATCGTAATTAGCTAGACTCCAAGCGGTAGCTCTTCTTACATATGCATTGTCATCTGTTTCTAAAAGACTGACTAATTTTTCTACTGCGCTAGGGAATGGATTCCTCCCTAATGCATATACAGCACTCATTCGTTCTACTGGGCAGGGTTGATCAAGTAAAGGAAGTAAAAGAGGGAAAGATCTTTTATCTCGATATTCACAAAATATTCTTAAGCCTTGAATTCTTTGCTCCCTATCACCCTTAAGTAATTTCAAAGCCTCATCGCATTCTAAATTTTTATCTAAAGTTCCTCCTGAGAAACCATCTTTATCAATCTGATCTAAAGGATCAATTTCAAGCTCAACAGATAATTCTTGAGCTAAAACATCTGGATCTATTGCTATTTCTGCCAAACTTTCATTTTGAATATCCTTTCTGTTAGTCATTATCAAATAATAATAAAGATTAATTAATCGGAGCAGGTGACATCATATCTCCAGGTAGCCAAATCCTTGCACTAACAGCAAAAAAAGCAACGCCGAATAAACTTACAATTGCAAAAGGTAAAAGCTTAGTTCTAATAAATCCCAATATTAAAAAAAGAATTAAATCAATAATAACGTGTTTAAGTTGAATTTAATAAAAAGTTTTTAAATATGATTATTTGATCTTTTCATTTTGCCTTAACTGACCACATGCTGCATTCCTATCTGAGCCTCTACTTTTTCGAAAACTAACATTAATCCCACTATTAGAAAGTCTGGTTTGAAAGAGTTGAGCGTTTTTCATAGGGGTTTGCTTAAATTCAACTTCCTCAATGTGATTATATTGGATCAAATTTACATGGCATTGGAAACCTTTTATTAGATTACTTAATTCATCAGCATGTTCTAATTTATCATTAACTCCATGGAGCATTAAGTATTCGAAACTCACTCTTCTGCCAGTCTCTCTTACATATTCTCTACAATCATCAATAATATTTTTAATGTGATAATTTTTTGCACTTGGGATGATAGCTTCTCTTATTTTTTGATTTGAAGCATGCAAACTTATTGCAAGCGTAAACTGACATTTACCCAAAACTTGAAAAGACAGTTCTGATAATTTACTTATCATTTTTGGAATAGCGACAGTGCTTACTGTGATCTTTCTCTGACTTATATCGAAATCCTCATTGATTGATCTAATTGAAAGAAGTAACTCATCAATATTTAACAAGGGCTCACCCATTCCCATAAAAACAATATTAGATACTTTCTGATTCATTTCTTTTTCAATAAATAAAATTTGATCGAGTATTTCACTTACTTTTAAAGATCTTTTTAATCCTTCTTTACCAGTAGCACAGAATTTGCAATCCATTGGGCATCCTACTTGACTTGATAGGCATGCAGTTAATCTTTTCTCAGTTGGAATACCAACGCACTCAACACTTTCATTATCTCTAGTATTTAATAACAACTTTAAGGTTCCATCAGTTGCTAGATGCTTTTCATTTAAGGTTAATTCTCCAAATAAAAAAGCTTCATTTTTTAATTGATCTCTAAACTTTAATGGCAAGACGTTGATTTCATCAATACTTTTAGACCTATTTTTATAGTTATAAAGCCAACTATAAATTTGACGTCCTCTAAAAGCAGCTTGACCAAAATTCAAAGCTAAACTTTCTAAATCCTTAACACTACATCCCAGAAGGTTTTTCAAATTATCCTTGTTACCATTTTTCTAAATAAATTACCATAGCAATAATCCATGTTTTAAAAATAATTCAGTAAGAATAAGTGCTATAAAACCAATCATAGCCATTCTTCCATTAAGTTTTTCATTATAAAAATGAAACCCGTAACGAGGTAGTTTTCTTTTAGGAACAATGTCAGGCTTAATCATTAATTAAAATTAAAATAGCATTCTAGTAATTGAAGATGAGAATAGCCTTTATTCATCAGAGAGAAGTCCTTCCTCTTGTAACCCTTCCAAAGCTGCAGGATCAGGTAATTGATCTTCAGAAAATTGATTTTCAGCATTTGGCCTTGCAAAAGCAGCAAAATTGCTGGATGTAGGATCAATTCCATGTCTATTCCTGGTAGTTTCTAAATCTTCATCACTTGGGTCATCAAGAATAGCAGTAGAACTTACAATCGGTGTTTGCGGCATGTCAACTGTATAGTCTGGCCTTAAATTCTGAGTCCTTCTATACCCACCGGATTCTTCTGCAAGAATATCAGGATGAGGTCCAGCTTCTGAGGCTAATTCTTCAACAAACCCACTAAAACCTGTCCCAGCAGGTATCAGTCTTCCAATAATCACATTCTCTTTTAGACCTCTAAGCCAATCAGATTTACCTTCTATAGCAGCCTCAGTTAGAACTCTTGTGGTTTCTTGGAAAGAGGCTGCTGAAATAAAGCTATCTGTATTTAGTGAGGCTTTAGTTATCCCTAATAATACTGGAGTAAATTCTGCGGGTGCCCCTCCAGTAATAGACATTGCTTGATTTGTATCTTCTACTTGTCTTAACTCTATTAATTCACCAGGAAGAAGGGTGGTATCTCCTGCATCTTCAATCCGAACTTTACTTGTCATTTGTCTTACTATAACTTCAATATGTTTATCACTAATTGCTACGCCCTGAGACTTATAAACATTCTGCACCTCGTTTACCATCTTTCTTTGTAATTTTGATATGGATTCTTGCGCCGCTTCCATTAAAGGTTTTTGATCTTTTAAATCTGTAAATAAACAATCTAGTAACTCATGAGGATTAATAGGACCATCAGTTAAGAGTTCTCCACCGGTAACTTGCTGACCATCACTTACCATAATATTCTGTCCCATTAAAAGTTGATACTCACTAATAGAATCATCTCTCTCAATAACAGATAATGATACTGATTCTTCATCAGTTCCTTCTTTAATTTGCACAACTCCAGATTTCTTGCATAAAGTTGAAGAATCTCTTGGTCTTCTTGCTTCTAATAATTCTTCAATTCGAGGCAAGCCTTGAACAATATCTCCAGTTTTCTGCCTTTCAAAAACTAGTAATGCTAAACCATCGCCTCGAAGAACTAAATCTCCATCTTTCACATGCAAAACAGAATCAGGAGAAACCATATAGGGTCTTCCAAGCCTTAAGATCACATATTCGCTAGAAATTTCTTCTATTTCTCCGCATGAAGTAGATTTTACTCCCTTACTAATTAAATCTCCATCGACAACACGATCTCCAGTTTTAACAACTGCTTTATCTTTAATATTAATTTTTATTTTATCTTCGTTTCTTTCAACAATAAGTCTTCTAATTGGCTCACCTTCAACTGAATCTGGTAATTGCAATACACCTCTCTCTTTACAAAGAATTTGAGTAGTAGCAATTACATCACCAGCTTTAACAAGCTGATTATTGTTTATTTGTAGTTCAGTATGTGTTGAACCATGACTTGAGTCAGAAATTGTATCCCTCCTAACCAAGATAGATTCCAAAATAACTAAATTTAATCTATTGATTGATTTATCACTTTTATCTTGAATTGTCTCTACATCAATTGTCATCTGAGGGGTAGCATCAAAACTTTCTATACTCAAATTAGTTTTAAGTAGTTCTACACCCTCCACAGATTTTATTAATTCACCATCTTTATAAGAAAGCCTTTGAATAGCTTTCAAAGCTAATGATGGTCCTTTTTCCTGTTTAACATGAGATAATTCAGGTAACTCAGCCTCATTAGGTATGGTGTATTCTTCTACAGTTCTCAATAGTAAACCCTTACCTTTTGATGTTTCTAATTTTTGAACAAACAGAATTTCGTCATTATCAACTCCATCTATAATTTTTTCGCCTGGATTAACCAACTTTCCTTCTTCAGTAAATCGACTCAATATCTCTTCATCTTCACACTCATGAAAAGAACCATTTCTAACCGTAATTTCACGCAATATATCATTTTTTTGAGTCACTGTAACAATTCCTGATGTTTGGCTAAATATATCTTTGACAACTTCTGTTCCTGCTTCAATCCATTCCATATCCTCAGTCATGAGTAAGGATATATCTTTATTTATTTCATGCGTCTCTTGAGGAATCCAAAGCAATGTTCCACCTTGACTAACTTCAAAACCATTTTTAGATGATCTTGCTTTTTTAACACTTAAACCAGGTGCATATTTCACAAGTCCGCCAGTTTTTGTTCTGAATCTTTCATCTGCTAAATCAGCAATGACTTCACCACTACTAATTTTACTTCCAGGTGAAGTATTTAACCTATAAATAGTTCCATCATTAGACTCTAAATGAAATAGTTCCCCTGAATGAGTAGATTCTTCAAGTAATTTAAAATTACTTAATAGCATTGAAGTCGTTACAATCTGAACTTCTCTTGAATCGCCGACTGATTCCCTCAAACGCACTTCTCCACCGAACTCACTAGATTGACTTGCTTCTGCTAAAACAGTTCCTTGTTCTACTGTTTTTTCTGAAGAAACAACAGGTTTAGCATTTGGAGGTAGATTATATACATCTCCAGCTAAGACCCATAACCTTCCTAATCTTTGTGCTTTCAAAGTGATATTACCCTGCCTATCAGTAACTTCCTTTGGTTGGATTACTTTGTCATACCTTACTTCTCCAGCTAAATCGCAAATAACATCTTTAGTAGCTTTTTCAACACTTTTCTTTACAGCTCCTGAGATAATTTGCGCAACAGTTATATCTGAGTCAATATCTTGACCATTTTCTACAAATAAAAGAGATCCACTTGTTACTTCGATCTTTTGGGCTTTGTTAGTATTACTTCCAGTTGGAATAATCTTTAATAAAAAATCTACTTCAGCTTGTTTAGCCTCCACGCCATGCGGGGTTCTATATCCTCTAATTTTTGCTTTTGAACCAAATTCAACTTTGCCTTTAATTTTAGATCTTACAACTCCACTTTCTGCAGTAGATACACCTCCAGTATGGAAGGTTCTCATAGTCAATTGAGTTCCAGGTTCTCCAATTGATTGCGCAGCAATAATCCCTACAGCTTCTCCTAAATCAACTAAATGATTATGAGCCAAAGCCCATCCATAGCATTTTCTACAAACAGAACGGTTAGCCTCACAAGTCAATGGGGATCTAATATTTACTTTTGAGATTAATGATGTCTCTAAAGTCTTAGACAAAGAAGGGTCTATCGCAGTATTCTTTGGAACAATTAAATTATCTTCAGAATCTAAGATATCTTCAGCAGAAAGTCTTCCGATAAGCCTTGAACCAAATTTTCCATCTTCAGAATTTATAACTATCGACCGTTCAGTTCCGCAATCTTCCTCTCTTACAATTACATCTTGTGCTACGTCAACCAATCTTCTGGTCAAATAACCTGAGTCGGCAGTTCTTAATGCTGTATCAACTAAACCTTTCCTAGCACCATAAGAAGAAATTACATATTCAGTAACCGTAAGCCCTTCCCTAAAGTTAGTTCTAATGGGTAAATCAATAATCTCTCCTTGTGGATTAGCCATCAATCCCCTCATCCCGACTAGTTGTCTTACCTGAGACATGTTACCTCTAGCCCCAGAATTAGCCATCATCCAAACTGAGTTAAGTGGATCATTTTGATTAAAATTATTCTTAACTGCATCTACTAATCTCTCATTAGTTTCAGTCCACGTATCAATAACCTTGGTATGTCTTTCAACTTCTGTAATTTCTCCAAGTCTATAACATTCTTCAGTAGCCGTAATTTGAGCTTCTGCCTGTCCAATTAAATCTTGCTTAGCTTCAGGAACTTTTAAATCATTTACTGAAATAGAAACAGCTGCTTGTGTAGCATATTTAAATCCTAAATCTTTTAGATTATCAGCCATTGCAGCAGTAACTGCAGTTCCATGAGTTTTATAAGCCCATGAAACTAAATTCTTTAAAGCTTTTTTATCTACTACTTTATTTTTGAATGATGGCGGTGTTTTTGCCAATAAAGGCATCATTGTAATATTATTTTTTTTTGAATTTTTTGTAGTTTTACGTACTCTTGAGCTTTTTTTTGGTTTAGATGATGTCATGTTTTTATGAATGAATAATTAGTTTTTTAAGGATTACGTTTTAGAAACAGAATCGATGATCGTATGATTCATAACCACCCTTCCTACTGTTGTTAAAATGAATCTACTTATTAGATTATTTTGAGAATCAAATCTGTCTCTTCTAAAGTTCCAAGTTTCTAACCTTGAACCATCTTCCAGTTCTTTAGATTCTTTGGGTTTATTCGCTTCTTCATCATCATCAACTTCACCATTAAACCTTACCCAGACCCATTCATGTAAACCAACTCTTTTATCTTCAAAAGCAAAAATAACATCTTCTAATGAAGCATAAGTTTTTTGATTGTCACCAAATTTTGGTTTTTTAAAGTTTGGCTGTAGTGCAGTTAAGTAATAAGAACCTAAAACCATATCTTGTGAGGGAGTTACAATCGGTTCTCCTGTAGCTGGTGAGAGAATATTATTACTGGCTAGCATAAGCATACGTGCCTCTGTCTGTGCTTCTAATGCTAAAGGGACATGGACAGCCATTTGATCTCCATCAAAATCAGCATTAAAGGCAGGACATACAAGTGGATGTAGTTGGATCGCTCTACCTCCAACTAATTTAGGTTCAAAAGCTTGAATTCCTAACCTATGAAGAGTTGGAGCTCTATTTAAAAGTATTGGGTGACCTTCAATAACTTCTTGGAGTACTTGCATGACTTCATCATCTCCTTTTTGTATTAATTTTTTTGCGGCCTTAATGTTATTTACAATATTTTGACGGATTAATCTATGTATCACAAAAGGTTGAAAAAGCTCAATAGCCATCTCTTTAGGGAGTCCGCATTGATGCATCTTTAACTTTGGGCCAACAACTATGACAGACCTACCAGAATAATCAACTCGTTTACCAAGTAAATTCTGTCTAAATCTTCCCTGCTTACCCTCTATTATATCGCTGAGAGATTTTAGAGCTCTATTATTTGCTCCAACAACTGTTCTACCTCTTCTTCCGTTATCAATAAGTGCATCAACAGCTTCTTGCAACATTCTTTTTTCATTTCTGACAATGATCTCAGGAGCTAAGATTTCTTGAAGCCTAGCTAGCCTATTATTCCTGTTTATGACTCTTCTATAAAGATCGTTTAAGTCGGATGTGGCAAACCTACCTCCATCAAGTTGGACCATTGGTCTAAGATCAGGAGGAATAACAGGGATTGCATCTAATACCATCCATTCTGGCTTTGCGTGAGTTGCCAGAAAATTATCAATTACCCTTATCCTTTTAATGAGTTTTGCTCTTTTTTGACCCTTACTGTTTGTAATTTCTTCTCTAAGTTCTTCAGCAATTTGGTTTAAATCAAGATCCTCAAGTAATTGCTTAAGAGCTTCTGCACCTATACCAACAACTGGTTCATTTTCAATAGTAGAGTCTTCTGCATAAATTTCATCTTCTATTTCTAACCATTCATCCTCAGTTAGGAGTTGCTTATATTTAAGATCTTTATGATCCCCAACATCCAAGACAACATAACAATTAAAGTAAACTATTTGCTCTACATCTCTTAGAGGAATATCTAGAAGAATTGCGACATAACTCGGTATACCCTTTAAATACCAAACATGGGAAACTGGAGCTGCCAGTTTTATATATCCCATTCTATGCCTTCTTACTCTACTTTCAGTTACTTCTACACCACATCTTTCACAGACAATTCCACGATGTCTAACTCTTTTATATTTACCGCAGTGACATTCCCAGTCTTTGGATGGGCCAAATATTTTTTCACAAAAAAGTCCATCCATTTCTGGTTTTAAGGTTCTATAGTTAATCGTCTCTGGTTTAGTAACTTCTCCTACTACTTGCCCATTTGGTAATGTCCTTTGCCCCCAATCCATTATTCTTTGAGGAGAAGCAATAGATATCTTGACGTAATCAAAATGATTTTCTGTTCTTAAGTTGCTGTTAGTCATTTTTAGAATATTTAAATTAGAAAGAGTTGATAAAGTATTTAATCTTCAGCATATTCAGAGGTACCTAGAGATTCATAAGTAGGTCTAGAAGGAGTATTTCTTTTTGGATTTACATCTTGCATTAAATCAACTTCCTTACCTTCATCAGTGTAAACACCAATGTCTAGACCTAGGGACTGTAATTCTCTCATTAGGACTTTAAATGATTCAGGAGTTCCTGGTCTAGGAATAGGTTTACCTTTAACTATGGCGTTTAATGCTTCATTTCTTCCTTGCATATCATCTGATTTAACAGTTAACAATTCTTGCAGAGTATAAGCTGCACCGTATGCCTCTAAGGCCCAAACCTCCATTTCTCCAAGTCTCTGTCCACCTTGTTGAGCTTTACCACCTAAAGGTTGCTGTGTAACTAAAGAGTACGGACCTGTTGATCTGGCATGGATCTTATCATCTACTAAGTGAACAAGTTTAAGAAAGTGAGAATATCCAACAGCTACTGGTTGATCAAAAGGTTCGCCAGTTCTTCCATCTTTGAGTAACAACTTTCCAGGATCTTTAGGGTTATAAACCCAATCCTTCCCATCTTGCTTTGAAGCTTCCTCTAAAAACGCTTGCACAGTTTGATGTGATTTTTCAGGACCATACATTTCATCAAAAGGCACAACTTTAACTCTGCAATTTAAATTTGATGCTGCCCAGCCCATTAATAACTCAAAAACTTGACCTACATTCATTCTACTTGGAACACCAAGAGGATTTAAAACGATATCAACTGGTGTACCATCCGGTAAATAAGGCATATCTTCTCTAGGTAAAATTCTACTTATTATGCCTTTGTTACCGTGCCTCCCAGCCATCTTGTCACCTACCTGAATTTTCCTCCTTTGAGCAACATAAACTCTTACAACCATATTCGCACCTGGAGGCAGCTCATCGCCTTGCTCCCTTGTATAAATACGAACATCTAAGACTCTTCCTTTTTCTGTTTTAGGAACTCTAAGAGAATTATCCCTCACATCTCTTGCTTTTTCACCAAATATAGCTCTCAAAAGTTTTTCTTCAGGTGGCTGATCTGATTCTCCCTTAGGAGTAACTTTTCCTACGAGAATATCACCACTTTCTACAAAAGCACCGGTTCTGATAATTCCCATTTCATCAAGATTATTCAAACTTTCTTCTGAAATATTAGGAATTTCTCTAGTGATTTCTTCAGGGCCCAATTTAGTTTGTCTAGCTTCTATTTCATATTTTTCTATATGTACTGAAGTATAAAGATCATCAGTAACCATTCTTTCACTTACAAGTATTGCATCTTCATAGTTGTAACCTTCCCATGGCATATAAGCAATTAAAACATTCTGTCCTAAAGCTATTTCTCCACCTTCACAAGCTGATCCATCAGCAAGAACTTGACCAGATATAACTTGATCTCCATTTTTCACTATTGGTCTTTGGTTTAAACAAGTATCTTGATTAGATCTCTGGTATTTTTGAAGATAATGCACATGCTCATTACCATCTACATCTTTAACAACTATTTCATTAGCATCAACATAAGAAACTATTCCATTTACTTTTGTAATCGGCACCATCCCGGAGTCTCTAGCAACTTGAGATTCTAATCCTGTACCGACTAGGGGTCTTTCAGGTCTTAATAATGGAACCGCTTGACGCTGCATATTTGAACCCATTAACGCTCTATTTGCATCATCATGTTCTAAGAAGGGGATAAGAGAAGTAGCAACTGAAATAACTTGAACAGGAGAAAGCTGTACATAATCCACTTGATGAGGCGGAACTTTCTCAAAATCTTGCCGGTACCTTACTGGAATTAAATCTGCAAGAATATTACCACTTTTATCAGTCGCCACATCACCAGGAGCGACCCTACATTCATCCTCTAAGTCCGCTGATAAATAAATAGGATTCCCCTCTTTCATAACCCTACCTTTTTCAACTTCCCAAAAAGGGGTTTCAATAAAACCATATTCATTAACTCTTGCATGTGTTGCAAGAGAGTTAATAAGACCTGCGTTTGGGCCTTCGGGAGTTTCAATAGGACATAATCTTCCATAGTGTGATGGATGAATATCTCTAACGGCAAAACCTGCTCTTTCTCGAGTTAGCCCGCCTGGTCCTAATGCTGATATTCTTCTTTTATGCGTTAACTCAGCTAATGGATTTGTTTGATCCATAAATTGGCTTAATTGACTGGATCCAAAAAATTCCTTAATAGCTGCTACCAAAGGCTTTGGATTAACTAGTTGAGCAGGTGTAAGAGAATCTGTTTCGCCAACAGTCATCCTTTCTTTGATAATTCTCTCTAATCGGTTAAGTCCAACTCTGACTTGGTTTTGAAGAAGTTCTCCAACGGATCGAACTCTTCTATTACCTAAATGATCAATATCATCTAAACTAGCTCCGCCAATATCAAGTTCCAAGTTGATAAGATAATCAATTGTTGAAAGAACATCCTCATGTGTGAGTGTTCTGACATTATTTGGAACAGTTAATCTCAATTTTTTATTAATTTTGTATCTACCTACTCTTCCTAAATCGTATCTTTTAGGATCGAAAAATCTACTATGTAGAAGTTGTTGCCCACCAGAAACAGAAGGGGGTTCACCTGGTCTTAATTTTTTATAGAGTTCTAATAAAGCTTGATCTTCTGAATTTATTCCTTCATCATTAGCTGAATCAATTGACTGTTTATAAAACTCAGGATGTCTTAATTTATCAACCACATCGTTATCCGAGAGGCCCATAGCTCTCATAAGTACATGTGCATTAATTTTCCTCGTTTTATCAACTCTTACATAAAGTAGATTATTTTTGTCTGTCTCAAATTTTAGCCAAGCTCCTCTGTTGGGTATAACGCTAGCATTATAAGTCCTCCTACCATTTTTATCCATTTCATCTTTGAAATAGACCCCTGGACTACGTACTATTTGATTGACTATTACTCTTTCTGCTCCATTAATGATAAAGGTCCCTCTCTCAGTCATTAAAGGTAGTTCACCAATAAAAACTTCTTGTTCTTTGATCTCTCCAGTTTCTTTATTTATTAACCTACATGTTACATACATTTGCGAGGCAAAAGTTGCATCTCTTCTCTTGGCTTCTTCAACATCATGTCTAGGTCTTTTCAACCTATATTCTTCGCCAATAAAATGTAGTTCTAATTTACCTGTGTAGTCAGTAATTGGAGAAAAGCTTTTTAATTCTTCAATTAAGCCTTTTTCCAGAAACCATTTAAAACTTGCCCTTTGTACTTCAACCAAATCTGGTAGATAAGTTGCTGTTTTAGCTATCTGTAAAGCGCTACTGCTCATCCAAGAAAACCCGCCATTATGTAAGATTTGCTAATTACCATAAATTTGACTTAACTTTTATAAAAAATAATCAAGACTTTTAAAGTGAAATCGAGATTTTAGTCTTGAATTCAACAAATATCTAGATTATTTTTAGCTGAAATGATCAAAGATAAAGGTAATAAAACCACTCTTTAATCAGCTGTTTACTAATAATTAAGAAAAAATTCCAGTAATTTTTAATATTAACAGGTTATGTGTTACTTTATCAAGTCAAATTTAAACAAATCTTCAGCATTCCTAGAAGACTCATCTGCAATATTTTGCAAGTCTGAAGATCTTAAACTGGCTATAGACTTAGCCACACTTTCAACAAAAGCTGGCTCATTTCTTTTCCCTCGATATGGGACAGGAGCTAAAAAGGGAGCATCTGTTTCTATTAAATATCTATCACCTGGAACAATTCTTGCGCATTCATGGATTTCGTATGCTTTTGGGAATGTAACTATCCCACTAAAACTTATATAAAATCCTAGATCTAAAAATTGCTTCATCTCATCTGGAGTGCCACTCCAACAATGCAGAACTCCTTTAGGACATATACCTTGTTTAGATAAATCGTGACATATTTTTATCATCTCATTTGCAGCTTCTCTACAATGGATAATAACGGGCAAGTCAAGTTCCCAGGCTAAATGCATTTGTGGAACAAGAGCATCAATCTGTTTATTTGTATTTTCACTTTTAAAAAAATCTAATCCTAATTCACCAATAGCAACAACTCTTGAATCACCTTGGGCTGCATTTTTCATTATAGATTTAGAATTACATTCCCATTTGTTAGCTTCAAGAGGATGTAAACCAACTGAGTAATACAATTCATCAAATCTTCGAGATATATTTTTCAATTTAGGAATTTCTGATAGTTCACAACATGCATGGAGTAATTTTTTTACTCCTATTGATCGCCATCTTGAAACAACTTCTTCAAGATCCTCTTCAAAATTTTCAAATATCAAATGACAATGAGAATCAATGAGTTCAATATTGGTCATTTTTACTTACTTACTTGTAAGAAAATCTTTAACTACTTTGTTGATTTTTGATTTTTTATTAGCACCGTTATTCTTATGTAGAACATTCTTTTTGACTGCCTTATCGATAAGACTGAAGGCTTCATTTACACTAACAAGAACAAGATCTTTGTTATCTGAATTAGGTTCTTGCTTATATTTCTCACAGAAAGTTAACGTTTTTTTTGTTAACGTTCTTACTGTTGATTTATATGATTTATTAACTAAACGATTTCTCTCAGCAACTTGAATTCTTTTTTTCGCTGATTTGTTATTGGCCACAGAAAATTAGATTAAAATATAGATTTATATTATATCAAATAGATAGACTACTAATCAATAATATATAATTTAGATCAGTGAGTTACGTAATTAATTAATTGAATTTAAATTAAGTATTAAGAATATGAAGATCATAAATAGTAAACAAAAAGCTCTCCAAGAGTTGAGAAGAATTTCTCAAAGAACCACCTCTGGAGACAATAAAAAAATAAATTCAATTGTTGAAGATATTCTTCAAGAGGTGAAATTCCATGGAGATATAGCTGTAGAAAAATATACAAAAAAATTTGATGGATTCTATCCTAAACCAATGCAAGTATGTGCTAGTGATTTAAAAACTGCATGGGAAGAGACAGATCAGGATTTAAAACAATCATTAAAAATTGCTTATCAAAGAATAAAAAAATTCCATGAAAAAGAAATCCCTGAATCATTTACTGTAAAGGGAGAATATGGTGAATCCGTCCAAAGAAAATGGATGCCTGTAAAAAATGCTGGTTTATATATTCCTGGAGGGAGAGCAGCATATCCAAGTACAGTTTTAATGAATGCGATACCTGCAAAAGTAGCTGGAGTTAAAGAAATTTCAATGGTATCTCCTGGAAACACAAAAGGGGAAATAAATACAACTGTTTTAGCTGCTGCTTACTTATCAGGGGTTGATAAAGTTTTTAGAATTGGTGGAGCACAGGCAATTGGTGCATTAGCGTTTGGCACAAAGCAAATAAATAAAGTTGATGTAATTTCGGGACCTGGAAATATCTATGTAACCACTGCTAAAAAGTTAATTTACGGATTTACTGGAATTGATTCCTTAGCCGGTCCAAGTGAAATTTTAATCATCGCCGATAGAACAGCAAACAGTTCTCAAATAGCCTCAGATTTATTAGCACAAGCTGAACATGACCCATTAGCTTCCTCAATACTGTTGACCACATCAAATGATCAAGCTCAAGAAGTTTTTGATGAAGTCTTTAAGAAAATAGAGCATCACCCCAGAAAAGAAATTTGCATTCAATCAATTAAGAATTGGGGATTAATTGCTGTTTGCGAAAATTTAGAATCATGTGTAGAACTAAGTAATGAGTTTGCCCCAGAACATTTAGAAATAATTACTATTGATCCAAAAACGACGCTCAAGTCTATTGAAAATGCAGGTGCGATATTTTTAGGAAAATGGACACCGGAGGCTGTAGGAGATTATTTAGCTGGGCCAAACCATACTTTACCAACATGTGGGAATGCGAGGTTTAGTGGTTCCTTAGGAGTTGAAACTTTCATGAAGAATTCTTCAATAATTGAATTCAATGAAAAAAGTTTAAAAATTAACAGCTTGGATATTATAAATTTGGCAAATAGTGAAGGTTTACATAGTCATGCAAATTCAGTCAAAATTAGATTTGAAGATTAACTTTTCCTAGAAGGTGAAAATAATACTGGAACGTCATCTTCAATTCTACCCACCAAAACCTCATCTGCTAAATCAACAAATAATCCATTTTCCAAGACTCCAGGAATATTATTAATACGCATTTCTAAATCTTTTGGATCTTTTATCCCAGCATCAAATAAAACATCCAAAATCAAATTACCTTGATCGGTGACAACTGGGCCTGCTTTTTTTGTTGCCATCCTTAAATTAGAAACTCCACTCATTTCTGAAATCATATCCTTCACCTGCTTCCACGCAGAAGGTATAACCTCCACAGGGAGAGGGAAAACTTGGTTTAAATTTTGCACTAACTTTGATTCATCAATAACAATTAATAATTTATTTGCTTTAGATGCAACCAATTTTTCTCGGACATGGCAAGCTCCCCCACCCTTGATGAGTTGAAAGTCAGGATCAACTTCATCTGCTCCATCAATGGCTAAATCAATGTAAGGAACTGAAGCTAAATCAATTAAGGGGATATTGAGTTCTAATGCAAGTACCTCTGATTGAAAGGAAGTTGGAACACCTTTAATATTCTTTAATTTGCCTGATCTAATTTGTTCAGCAAGACTTTTTATCATAAGTGCAGCTGTTGATCCAGATCCTAAACCCAAGATCATTCCATCTTCTACTTCTTTGACAGCTGCATCAGCAACTATTTGTTTCATCTGAGTCTGTAAATCCAAAATGTTTTGACCTAAAGTTTATAGATTATTAAATTTCAACAGATGCTTTATGTCAAACCTGGAAGTGCTTCAGGTTTAATATTGACTTTAATTTCTTTATTATCTCGTAAAACATTTAAAAGAAATATTTTTCCAATTTGAGCTTTTTCTACCTCATCTAAAAGAGTCTTAGGCTCTTCTATTAGAATATTTTCAGCAGCAATTACTAAATCACCTCTTCTTAATCCCGCTTTTTCTGCAGGACTATTTGGTATTACAGATTGAATTAAAGCCCCTGACCGCTCTGGTAATTGAACAAGTGCATTAGGATCTTCATTATGTTCTTTTGCTATTTTAGGATTCAAAGAAATCAATTGCACGCCTAAATAAGGATGAATAACTTCTCCATTTTCTAGTAACTGGTCAGAAACATTTTTAGCCAGATTTATTGGTATTGCAAAACCAAGACCAGCTCCAGGTCCACTTCTCACAAGAGTATTGATACCAATTACTTGACCATTGGAATTAATAAGTGGGCCTCCTGAATTACCTGGATTAATTGCAGCATCTGTTTGTATGAGATCAAGCCTTTTATCAGAAAAACCGAGAGCATTAATGTCTCTATGAAGACTGCTAACTATTCCAAGAGTTACTGTTTTTTCTAGGCCATAGGGAGTCCCAAGAGCTATTGCCCAATCTCCAACTTCAAGTTCTTCTGAATCTCCAAGAGGTGCATAACTAGAGTCCTGCTGATTATCAATTTTAACTAAGGCTAAATCGGTAATTGAGTCCGTTCCCAACACTTGACCCTCACGATTAGTTCCATCAGCCAAAGTAACAGATACATTATCGACTCTCTCTACTACATGAGCATTAGTTAGAACTAAACCATCTTTATCAATAATTACACCTGAACCTTGACCTCTCTCTCGGTCGGGAGCTATTCCAGGTTCTCCAAGTAAATCTCTCAATAGTGGGTCTAATAAAGTTGGATCAAATTGTTGTCTTTCTACTAATCTTTCAGTATCAATTCTTACAACTGCAGGGCCTACCTTTTTGACTGCATCTGAAACAAAATTATGCCCATCAATAAAATCAAAAGCTAAAACTTCAGAAAATGGGTAAATATATATAATAAAAGTAGAAATTATTAAACTTATTTTAAGCAAATAAGTAAATTTAGTTTTTAGAAATCTCATTACATTTTTAAATACCGGGTATATCCAGAATTTAATTGAATAAAATTTCTAGTGTTGTTTTTTTGTTAACATCCATAAAATACGCATAACAAAAACTTATTTTCAAAAAAACTTTTTGATATGTGAAAATAATCAATTATTAACACAAAAACTTAAAATAAATTGGATAAGGAATTTAAAAGCAACTTAGAAAGCCTTCTTCAAGGAGTCGCTAAAGAATTTAATCTAAAGATACATAGTTTAGATATACTGACAAATCAAAATCCCATTACTATAAAAATTATTATTTTCAAAACTAACAACGATGATATTACTTTAGATGACTGTTCAAGATTTAATAACCCGGCTATTAGTGTGATTGACAATTCAAATCTTTTAAATTGTTCATATGTTTTAGAAATTGGTAGTCAAGGTGTCAGTGATGAATTAACCTCAGAAAGAGACTTCAAAACTTTTAAAGGTTTTCCAGTTAATGTTGAGTTAAACCAAAAAAATTCTCAAATAAAATTTTTGAACGGTTTACTTTATGAAAAGTCTAAAGATTATTTAGCCATTAACATTAAAGGTAAGATTAAAAAAATTCCCTTTAATGAAGTATTAAAGGTTAGTCTTTGCACTTTTAAAGACTAATTAATTATCAACTCTTATTCATTTTACCCATCATAGATGGCATTAGTAATTCTCCCAGGTTTAAACAATCTTATTGAAGACATAAGTGAGGAAAAAAAATTACCTCCTCACGTTGTGGAATCAGCTTTACGTGAAGCTTTACTTAAAGGTTACGAAAAATACCGAAAAACTTTCTACATTGGAGTGAAAGAAGATCCGTTTGATGAGGAATATTTTAGTAATTTTGATGTAGGATTCGATCTAGAAGAAGAGGGTTATCGAATTTTATCGAGTAAAATTATTGTTGAAGATGTTGAAAGCGAAGATCATCAAATATCTCTTCAAGAAGTTAAACAAGTTGCTGATGATGCTCAAATAGGTGATACCGTCGTTTTAGACGTCACTCCCGAAAAAGAGGATTTTGGTAGAATGGCTGCCTCAACAACGAAGCAAGTTTTGGCTCAAAAGTTGAGAGACCAACAAAGGAAAATGATTCAGGAAGAATTCGCAGATTTGGAAGATCCTGTTTTAACTGCAAGAGTTATTAGATTTGAAAGACAGTCAGTAATTATGGGGGTTAGCTCAGGAATCGGTAGACCAGAAGTAGAAGCAGAGCTTCCTAAAAGGGATCAATTACCTAATGACAATTATAGAGCTAACGCTACATTCAAAGTTTTTCTTAAAGAAGTTAGCGAAGTAGCTAGAAAAGGTCCTCAACTTTTTGTAAGTAGAGCTAATGCTGGTCTAGTGGTTTATTTATTCGAAAATGAAGTCCCAGAAATTCAAGAAGGCACAGTCAAAATTGTTGCTGTTTCAAGAGAAGCAAATCCTCCTTCAAGAGCTGTTGGGCCAAGGACTAAAGTCGCCGTAGATAGTATTGAAAGAGAAGTTGACCCAGTCGGAGCTTGCATTGGAGCAAGAGGAGCAAGAATTCAACAAGTAGTTAATGAATTAAGGGGGGAAAAAATAGATGTTATAAAGTGGTCATCTGACCCTATTCAGTACATACTAAATTCTTTGAGTCCAGCTAAAGTTGACCTTGTTAGACTTGTTGATCCAGAAGGACAACATGCTCATGTTTTAGTTCCCCCTGATCAATTAAGTCTTGCAATAGGAAGAGAAGGTCAAAATGTTCGTCTTGCTGCTAGGTTAACAGGCTGGAAAATAGACGTTAAAAACTCCCATGAATATGATCAGGAGTCTGAAGACTCTGCAGTAGCAGAATTAATTGTTCAAAGGGAGGAAGAAGAGAATCTTCAAAGAGAAGCTGAACAGAGATTGGAGGCTGAGCAAGCAGAAAGAGCCGCAGAAGATAAAAGACTAAGGGAACTTTACCCTTTGCCTGAAGATGATGAAGAATATGGAGATGAACGATACGACGAAGAAACTCTTTCAGAAAACGACCAAACAGACAACTTGAAACAAGAGGAACTGTTATCTAAAGAGGAAAACACACGTTGATACAGAAATCTCCTGTTATGCGTAAGTGCATTTCTTGCAGGACAACTTTTGATAGAAATAATCTTTTGAAGATTACTAATGATCATAAGTTAGGGATAATGCTGAACCAAGGTATGGGTCGTTCTGCTTACATTTGTAAGTCAAAAAAATGTTACACAGATTCTAAACTTAAAAAAAAGCTTCAAAAAGCTTTAAAAGGCATTTTAAATCCTGAATTTATTGATATTTTTGAAAGGGAAATTGCAAACTATAAATAACTATCCCAAAAGGGCATATAATTAAAATTATATTCTCCAAAATTTCTAAAAAAGAGTAACATTCAGATTAAATGACTATCAGCGATAAAATCAGAGTTTATGAACTTTCCAGAGATCTAAAACTGGAAAATAAAGATATATTGGATGCTGCTCAAAAACTTTCAATATCAGTCAAAAGTCACAGCAGTTCAATAAGCTTAGAAGATGCAAAAAAAATAAAAAATCTTATAAATAACAAAAATCCGGGCAAAAAAATTCTTTCCGTAAGTAAATCTACA
>QBXG01000003.1:0-52275 GCA_003283445.1 Prochlorococcus sp. AG-321-D23
AACCTAGCTTGGATGATGTATATCTACAGGCGACTGGCAAAACATTATTAGATGCTGAAATTTCCATGTCTGGTAAAAGAGATCTAAAAAAAGAATCGAAGCAATCAATGAGATAAAAATAATAAATTTTTTGATAACTAATTATAATAGTGATTAAAAGTTCTTAAATAATGGAATTAAAACAATATAATTTATTTTTTTTATATCAAGAAACTATTGCTTTAACCAAAAGATTATTTATCCAATTAAAAAGAAGACCTTCTACTCTTTTAGCGGGCATATTGCAACCTATAATTTGGCTCTTTTTATTTGGAGCTCTTTTCTCAAAAGCTCCTGAAGGTTTTCTACCAGGAGTTGATTCTTATGGAAATTTTTTAGGAGCAGGACTAATTGTTTTTACTGCTTTTAGTGGAGCGTTAAATTCAGGCTTGCCTTTAATGTTTGATAGAGAGTTTGGCTTTTTAAATAGGTTACTTGTCGCACCTCTAGCGAGTAGATTGTCTATTGTTTTATCCTCATTCTTTTATATAACTATTCTGAGTTTTGTTCAAAGTATTGTGATAATGATTGTTTCATTTGTTTTAGGTTATGGATGGCCTGACTTTTATGGGTTAGGAATTGTTTTTACAACATTAATACTATTAGTACTCTTTGTGACATCAATAAGCCTCTGTTTGGCTTTTGTTTTACCTGGTCATATTGAATTAATTGCTCTTATCTTTGTTATAAATTTGCCTCTTCTTTTTGCAAGTACTGCTTTAGCACCTATTTCTTTTATGCCAAATTGGCTAGGGTGGTTAGCCTGCTTAAATCCATTAACTTTTGCGATTGAACCTATCAGGATTGCTTATACTCAAACTATGAATTTAGATGTGGTGGCTTTACACGCACCATATGGTGACTTAACTTGTAAGAGTTGTATCTCAATTTTATTTTCTTTAACAGTTTTTTCTTTAATAATTATAAGACCACTGTTAAATAGAAAATTAAATTAATAAATTTATGTTTTTAAAAGATCATCTAAAAGATACTTACCAAAAAGCATCTTTTGATAATAATCATTTGATGTTAGAAAATATAATTAATGTATGGGCACATAGGTTTGGACCTGAATCTTTAAATGAACTATATGTTAAAAATCAAGATCAATTTAAATTAACAGAAGAAGATCAGGCAGAGGCAAATCAGAATCAAATCAATTTGGAATTAATAGAAGAAGATCAGGCAGAGGCAAATCAGAATCAAATCAATTTGGAATTATTAAAAAATGTTCAATACGAAGGTGAGATAGAATTTAAAACTAAAGAAACAAAAACACCAAATAATATTGAAACTATTGATAAAGATATTTATGGGTCTTATAAAAATGAAACTGAATATAAAGATACAGAAGAATTGCCATTACCCAATATAAAAAACTTAAGAAAATGGATTAATAACGAGAAAAAAGCCAGCTAAGTTTTTACATCATTCCTGGCATACCCATGCCACCCATTCCTGGCATACCCATGCCACCCATTCCTGGCATACCCATACCACCCATTCCACCCATTCCGCCCATTCCACCCATTGGATCTGCCCCTGGTCCTCCAGGTTCTGCCTCTGGTTCTGGGATATCAGCAACTGCAACTTCCGTAGTAATTATCATTGCTGCAATTGATACTGAATCTTGAAGAGCTAATCGAATAACTTTAGTAGGATCTAATATTCCTGACTCGTTTAAGTTCTCATATTCCCCATTATTAGCATTAAAACCCTTACCAAGTCTTTTTATATCAGCGATAACAACATCTCCATTAAAACCAGCATTTTTTGCAATTTGTTTTGCAGGTTCTAAAAGTGCATTTGTAATAATATCAATACCTGTAGTTAAATCATCTGATATTGCTTTACGTGAATTAGAAAGTTCATTTGATATTTCAATTAAGGTTTGTCCTCCCCCTGAAACTACTCCTTCCTCGATAGCGGCTTTTGTAGCATTGAGTGAATCTTCTATTCTTAATTTTTTATACTTCATCTCTGTTTCCGTCGCAGCCCCAACTTTAATAAGAGCTACTCCTCCAGCAAGTTTTGCTATTCTTTCGTTAATCTTATCTTTGTCGTATTCCGATTCAGTTATTTCTACTTCCCTTTTTAATTTCTCAACTCTTGATTGGACAAGGTCTTTAGTATCTTCGAAAGCTACGATTGTTGTTTTATCCTTTGAAATTGTTATTTTTTTAGCTTTTCCAAGATCATTAAGAGTAACTTCTTCTAATTTCATTGATTTATCTTCGCTAATTAATTTAGCTCCCGTAAGAATTGCAATATCTTCCAGAGCAGCTTTTCTCCTTTCTCCAAATGATGGAGCTCGAACAGCTGAAACATTTAATACCCCACTATTTTTATTTAATACAAGAGTTGTTAGAGCTTCCCCTTCAATATCTTCAGCTAGAATTAAAAATGGAGAAGCAGATTTTTGAACCTCTTCGAGGATAGGGACCAAGTTGGTTAACGTTGATATCTTTTGGTCAGTGATTAGGATCTTAGGATTTTCAAGTTCACAAATCTGTCTTTCTTGATCAGTTACAAAATAAGGTGAGCTATAACCTCTATCAAAAGACATTCCTTCTGTGATGTCTAGCTCTGTCTCTAGGGATTGTGACTCTTCTACTGTTATAACTCCATCTGAAGTTACAATATCCATCGCTTTTGAAATTATTAAACCAATTTCTTCATCTCCTCCAGCACTTACTGTCGCAACTTTTTTAATATCGGAGCCATTTATTTTGATGCTTTTTGATTTTAATTTCTCTAAAACAAAATCTAATCCTTTTTCCATTCCTTTTTTTAGCTCAATAGGACTAGCTCCCGCAGCTATATTTTTTAAACCTTCTTGAACCATTATTTGAGTCAAGATTGTTGCTGTTGTTGTCCCATCACCAGCACTCTCTTTAGTTTTTGATGCTACTTGTTCTATTAATTTTGCCCCTAAATTAGAGATGGGATTCTCAAGGTTGATTTCTTTAGCAACCGTAGATCCATCTCTTACTATGTCTGGAGAACCGAATTTTCTTTCTATTACAACATTCTTTGCCTTTGGACCAATAGTTACTTTAACAGCATTTGCGACAGTATTTATTCCTTTTTCAAGCGCTTCTCTAGATTCGTTCGAAAAGCTTAATTGTTTTGGCATGTTTATTGAAATCTTTATATCGTTATTCTAATGTCCCATGGAATTATATTTAAGGGATACTTAATTAAGTGGGGAAAGCCGAATTTCTCTTAAATAGCTATCCAAATTAATTAAATTATGAGTATCTTAAGGTAATGGACAAAACAGGGAATCTTATTTTTACTTTAACTGCCACACTTGCAGTTGCAATGACTCTTATATATTTTCCTCTTAGATTTTTCTTAACATTAACTGCTAGAAGTCGAAGATTAAAACTTCTACAAAAGATTAGAAGATTAAGGGATGAGTTAGTTCAACCATATGAAAGTACATAATTAAATACTCATGCCCCCATCAATACTTATCGTTTGTCCTGTTATATAGTTGCCAGCATTACTCGAGACTAAGAATGAAACTAAGTTTGCTATTTGTGAACAACTACCTAGCTTGCCTAATGGTATGGCTTTGATAATCTCTTCGTTATTTAGTTTCTCTGTCATTTCTGTTTCTATAAAACCTGGAGCTATAGCATTAACATTTATCCCTCTTGAAGCAAATTCTTTTGCACAAGTTTTTGTAAAGCCAATAACACCTGCTTTAGCGGCAGAATAATTTGCTTGTCCAGGATTTCCAATTATTCCGACAATAGATGAGATATTAATTATCTTTCCGCTTCTTTTTTTTATCATAAATTTTGAAGCATATTTTGTACAAAGAAAAACCCCTTTTAAGTTTGTATTTAGAACGTCATCCCATTGTTCTGATTTCATTCGCATTAAGAGCCCATCTTTTGTTATGCCAGCATTATTTACAAGAATATCTATAGCACCATTTATCTTTATGATTTCTTCAAAAGCTCTACTAACAGATTCTTCTTTTGAAACATCAAATTTTAATTTATGAACTTTGCCTCCAGACTCTTTAATTAGATTTACAACTTCTTCAGCTTTTTCATCAGACGACGAATAATTTATTATGACTTCTGCTCCTGATTTACTAAGCTCTAAGGCAATTTCCTTACCAATGCCCCTGCTAGCCCCTGTAATTAAAGCAACTTTACCTGTTAAAGATTCTGTATTTGACATCGTGAAATTTTTATAATTTTAAATCGTAGTACTATTTGTGCAAACATATTACTTTTATTTATAATTATCTAGAAAATATAAACTCAAATTATTGTGCATGTACTAATACCCGCGGCAGGCAGTGGTAGCAGAATGAAAGCTGGAAGAAATAAATTACTTATTGAATTAGAAGGTGAATCTCTTATTTTTTGGACTATAAAATCTGTATTATCTGCAAGTTTAGTCAGCTGGGTAGGAATAATTGGGCAGCCGAATGATAAACAAGAATTATTAAAATCAGTAAAAATTTTTTCTAATAAAATTAAATGGATAAATGGTGGAGATACTAGGCAAAAGTCTGTCTTTAATGGTTTAAATTCTCTTCCATCTACTGCTGAGAAAGTTTTAATTCATGATGGTGCTAGATGCTTAATTGGTCCCGACTTAATAAATAAATGTGCTTCGGAATTAGAACAAAATGATGCAGTTGTTTTAGCTACCAAGGTTACCGACACAATAAAGATTGTTGATAATAAAGGTTATATAAAAGAAACACCAAATAGACAAAATTTGTGGGCAGCTCAAACGCCTCAGGGTTTTTTAGTAAAGAGATTAAGAGAAGCTCATGAAATGGCAATTGAGAAAAATTGGACGGTTACAGATGATGCCTCACTATTTGAAATGTTAAATTGGCAAGTAAAAATAATTGAGGGAAATTCTGCAAATATAAAAATTACATCACCACTAGATCTGAAAATAGCAAAACTATTTTTAAAAGATTTTTAATAAGAAGGGATATGAATAATAAGTTTTCCATCGTACCCATTTAATGTTGCTTCACAACCTAAAGGGATGCATGCATTACCAGATAAATGTCCAATAGGAAGGTCAAAAAGAATAGGAATATCAAATTCTTGAAGCCTGTCAATTATTAATTTTTTGAGTAAGCTGTTCCATTCAGGAGTACACACTTCATCTGAAAAACTTCCGAATCCAATACCTGAAATTCCATTCAATTTGTTTGTCATTCTCAAATAAGTTAACATTCGATCAATTTTATAAATGTCTTCGTTTATGTCCTCAAATATTATTATTTTCCCTTTTAATTCAGGGAAATGATCAGTACCAATTAGAAAAGATGCAATAGTTAGATTAGAAACAACAATTTCTCCTTTTGCGATGCCTTTTTTTAAAGGTAAACCCTTAATATCATCAACATATCCCTCAAAAAGTAAATTTCTTAGTCTTCTTAAACTCCATTCAGGTTCTTTAAAAAGAGTAGTAATCATAGGTCCATGAATCGAGCCAAAAGATCCTTTTGAATATTTTGATAACAACAGTGAACATGTATCAGAGAATCCAATCATCAACCCATTACCCCAATTTGGATTTTTTTCTAAAAGTCTTGCGGCGCCCCATCCACCTTTAGCGAAAATGATGACTTTCTTATTTTGAGCTTTTTCAAGTTCTTCAAATCTTGTTTGATCATCTCCAGAAAAATACCCAAACTTTCTTGAGAGGATATTATTGTGAACAATCTTCAATCCCCATGTTTTTAAAATATCTATGCCCTTTATAAAATCTTCTTCCTTATCTATAAAAGAGCTTGGAGCTAAAATTTGAATCTCATCTCCTTTTTTTAATTTAACTAGCATTCTTTTTATAAGCTATGAGGCGATTATGAATCCCAATAATATTAAGCCTCCATATATAGATTGTTTTTTAAAATGATCACCAATTTTTTTAATGGATTGTTTACTTTCAGGAAAAATTTTCAAAATATCTATTTGCATTAAAAATCCTGTTATTAACCAAATTGGCCAAAAAATAAAAGTTAGTTGATTGATGAAAGCACATATGGCAAGAAAACTGGAAGTTAAAAAATAACAAATTTGAATAGTTTTTTTTGTATTGGAAGCAAGGTTAACCGCGGAACTGTTTACTCCAATTTGAATATCATATTTTTTATCAGCCAAAGCATATACAGTATCAAAACCAAAAGTCCAAAAAATCGTAGCGAGCCAGCAAAATAATAAAACAATACTATTGATATTCCCTTCGTTCGCAGCCCAAGGTATTAAAACTGAAAATCCCCAGCATATTGATAAGATAAATTGAGGATATTTAAACCATCTCTTTGCAGAAGGGTAAATTAAAATTAAAGGCAAAGCAAAAAAAGCAAGTGAAAGAGAAAGTAGTCTTCCATTCTCTGGAAGCGACAAAGTTAAAAAGAAACTACATAAAATCAAAAATATAAGTATTAAGTATGCTGTTTTAGTACTGATTTTATTTGCAGCAAGAGGTCTGTTTTTGGTCCTTAAGACTTTTTGATCTATTCTTTTATCCCAAATATCATTAGCAACACAACCTAAGCCGCTTACTAATAATCCACCGATTATGATTTTCAACAACATGTAAATGCTTGGATTTGATTCGGGCGTAAGATATAAACTCCATCCAGCAGGAATAAGTAGAATGAGTCTCCCTGTAGGCTTATTCCACCTTAATAATTCAAAAAGGATATTTATTTTAGAATTTAGGTCTTTCTTTATCACAGGATCTTTATTTCATAACTTTAAATAATCTAACTAGAAATTAGGCAAATCTATAATTTAATAATCAATCTTAAGTATATTAATTACTGTATTTAGAATCTCTATTTTTTAGAGAATAAAAATGATACAGAAAAAAAAATTAAGTAATCTGCAAGAAAAAGATATTACTGTAGCCTCAATTGATATTGGAACCAACTCCACTCATCTCTTAATCGCTGAAATTAATTCAGATCTCAAATCCTTTTCAATAAAATTTACTGATAAATCTACAACACGTCTAGGGGAGAGAGATGAAGAGGGAAATCTTACTGAGGAATCAATTCAAAGAGTTTTAAAGACCCTAAAGCGTTTTAAAGAGTACTGCAAAAGTAATGGTGTTAATCAAATAGTAACTGCTGCAACGAGTGCTGTTAGGGAGGCTCCAAATGGTCGAGACTTTTTAAATAGGGTTCAAAGTGATGTAGATATTCAAATAGAACTTATAAGCGGATCTGAAGAGGCTAGATTAATTTATCTTGGCGTTTTGTCTGGGATGGTTTTAGAAGATAAGGCTTACGTAATAATTGATATAGGTGGAGGTTCTACAGAATTAATACTTGCAGATCAAAAAGATGCGATAGCTCTTACAAGTTCTAGAGTTGGAGCTGTTAGGCTCAAAAATGATTTTTTTCTTGATAGTGAACCCATCAATAGAGAAAGATCTAATTTTTTGAGAACTTTTATTCAAGGCTCCTTAGAACCATCTATTGAAAAAATTAAAAGGAGATTACAAAAAGGAAAGACGGTCTCAATGATTGCTACAAGTGGAACTGCAATCTCATTAGGAAATTTAATTTTATCTGACCTTGGGCAGCCCAAACAAAAGATGCATGGTTATAAATTTAAAAAAGAAAATTTAGAGATTGTCTTCGAAAAATTAATTAAAATGTCAACTTCTGAAATAAAGAAAATTCCATCACTCAGCGAAAGAAGATCAGAAATAATAATTCCAGGTGCGTTAATTCTAAAAACCTCAATGGAGATGTTGAATTTTAATCAGTTGACAATAAGTGAGAGGGCCCTAAGGGAAGGATTAGTAGTTGATTGGATGCTTCGCCAAGGAATAATAAAAAATGAATTTAATATTCAAAGTAATATTAGGAAAACTACCATAGTTCATCAGGCTAGAAAGTTTGGTGTTGATAAAGAAAGATCTGAGAAAGTTACTAATATCGCATTTCAAATCTATGATCAAACTAAAAATATTTTTCATAGCGATACTGATTCAAAAGCAAAAGATCTCCTTTGGGCAGCCTGTAACCTTTATGATTGTGGGAAATTTGTAAATATAAGTTCTTATCATAAACATTCTTGGTATTTAATTAAAAACTGCGAGTTGTTGGGATATTCTCAATCCGAGTCAAATAGTATTGCTTCAATAGTTAGATATCACAGAAAGACCTTACCAAAAAAAAGACATGAATCTTGGCAAAGTTTAATCTCAAAAGAAGATAAAACATTAGTACTTGAAATGTCCTTAATTTTAAGATTAGCGGCCTCTCTAGATCAAAGACCTGAAAATGTATTGTCTTCGATAAAAATTAAATTACTAAATAATATTATTGAAATTGAACTGATACCTTTAAAATCAAATCAAGATCTTCTTCTCGAAAAATGGAGCTTAGAGTTATGTAGTAAGGTTGTTAAAGAATTAAAAAATTTAGAGTTGAAAGTTGTTTAATTCTTATTTATAAGTTCTTCTTTAGGAACTTGATTTTGGTATGATTCTGAAAAAATATTAAAAATCAAAGATGAAGCTAATAGGCCTAATATTCCTGAAATTAAAATAAAGATAATAACCTCCATAGAATTCTGATTCTTAAAGTTTCGGTCATTTTTCGCTTTTATTGAGACTTCTTGAACAATTTCTTCGATGTTTAATTCTTTCCGTTCAGTTTTGAATTCGCTCATTATAAAATCTGTATCAACTTTCAGCTTTTCAGAAATCCTACGAACCATTGCTTTTATAAAAACCTTTTCCGGTAAATGATCTTCATTACCCTCCTCTATAGCCTGAAGTTGGTGCGATCCAATTTTTAAATCAGAGGCTAATTCTTCAATTGATTTATTTCTGCTTACTCTTGCTTCTTTAATAAAATTGCCAATTCTTTTTAAAGATGAATTATTTTTGGGATTAGTGTCTGAATTATTATATTGTATTTCGTCCAAAGCAATTTATTTTTCCCCAATTATAGTGTTATTTATCCATCTATCAACTTTATTCGATTATTTGCCCCTAAAGAGATGTTTGTAAGATGGATTATAAAGATTAGACCTATTTGCAATAGTATTAATTGCAGGACTAACAATATAAATAGTAGTTCTAATAAGTTCTTTCTCAAGAGTAAATTTTTCCATATCTTTCAATTCAATTAAAGATGTCCAACCATCATCCCAAGATACTCTATAACCAACAATTACTTTAGTGTCTGGAGGGTAAAATTCTAATAAAGTTTTTTGAGAACTTTTTATGTGTCTAGCACTCAAATAAAGACATAAAGAGGATTTGTGCTTGGCAAGATCTTTAAGTGATTCTTTTTCAGGCATGCCTGTTCGGCCTCCTGCTCTAGTCAAAATTATAGTTTGAGTTATGTCAGGAATTGTAAGCTCGGCCTGATGATAGGCGGCAGCGACCTGAAAAGCACTAACTCCGGGTATTACTTCAGTCTCGATATCTTTTTGTTTTAATATTTCTAGTTGTTCTTTAACTGCACCATACAGGCATGGATCTCCATCATGCAATCTAATAACAGTTTTACCTTCATTGAATCTTTCTATCATTATTGAAGTGATTTTTTCTAGAGTAAGCGTACTGGTTTTTATTCTTTCAGCACCTTCAAATGAAAAATTTATAATTTTTTCAGGAATTAAAGAATCAGCCCAAAATATTACGTCTGCAGATTCTATTTTTTTTAACGCTTTGATTGTTAATAAATCAGGATCGCCTGGACCAACCCCAATAAAAGAGATCTTTCTATCCATTATTTCTTGTTTTGTTTTTATATGATTTTAATCTTAAAAAAAATATTCCAATTAATCCAGAGGAAAATAAAAAAATACTAATAAACTGGGCCATGCGCAGTCCTCCATCACAAAAGGGTGGAATCCCCCCAATACATAAAGGATCAGTTCTTAAACCTTCAATCCAGAATCTTCCAAAACTATAGCCAATTAAATAAAGAC
The DNA here is from genome assembly GCA_003283445.1 of Prochlorococcus sp. AG-321-D23. Lineage (GTDB taxonomy): Bacteria > Cyanobacteriota > Cyanobacteriia > PCC-6307 > Cyanobiaceae > Prochlorococcus_A. Next base: position 9,996 of record QBXG01000003.1, read on the forward strand.
AACTAATAAAGCCAGGCCTCCCTGAGTTTTTGTTATTCTGTTGGCAAAAAATAGTAATCAATAATATAAAAATTAAAAAATTCCATAACGATTCATAGATAAATGTTGGATGGAAAAACTGGTAATTTATAAACTCAATTGGCCTATTTTGTATGGGTATAAATAACTTCCAAGGTAAATCTGTAGGTATTCCAAATGCTTCGTTATTGAAGAAATTCCCCCATCTACCAATAGATTGGCCAAGAATAATAGATGGAATTAATATATCTATAAAGGTCTTTAAATGAATATTTTTAGATTTGCAAAAAAATAAAATACATAAAAATCCTCCAATTAAGCCTCCATGGATTGCTATGCCCCCTTGCCAAATTGCAAGAAAAGAGGGAATTTGAATTACATTATTAAAAAGTTCAAAAGAAGTAAAAAAGTTATTACCACTATATTGTCTCCATTCGAAAATTACATAGTACGCTCTAGCTCCAATGATTGAAGATATTATTAAGGAGGGTAAAATATCACTAATATATTGAGGATTAATATTTCTTAATTTTGCAAGCTTTTTAGAAATAAAAAGTCCTATTACTACTGATATGGAAATTAGAAATCCATACCATCTTATAGTTAGAAAACCTAAATTTAATAATGTGTCTCCGGGTGATTGAATAAAAGCTTGATATGTAAGCATTTAAAGGTTAATTAAACACCCTCAGCAGCTTGTACTTTTTCAACCTGCTTCTTCTTGAGTACTAACAGTATTTGAGTTAGGCCTACACCAATAAAAAAAGCAATTAATCCTATTATTCTATAAGGGCTTTGTAGCACTACTTCAGCATCTAGTTGTCCAAAACCTCCTACATTAGGGTCATTAGTGAGAGGATCTCCAGCACTTATTTGGTCTTGTTCTTTCACAATAAGTTCAGGACCAACTGGAACAGTCTCAGTAAATATTTCCCCGTTCTCATTCTCAATATTAATTTGATAACTACCATCTTCAATAGTTTCTATTGAATTGATTTTACCTGAAGAAGTAGAAGTAAATATTACATTATTACTCTTATCACCAGTCGGATAAACTTGCCCTCTACCTCTATTTCCTCCAATATGCAACGAGTACTTCCCATAGTGATACTCCTTATTAGTAGCTGGATTAGGGGAAAGGACTGGAAAAACGATTTCTTTATTAGTATCTCCTGGTAATGGCCCGACAAGAATTATATTGTCTTTTTCTTCGCTGTAATTAGTAAAGTAAACCCCTTCGGTTTCTTCTTTTATTTCATCAGTCCACCTTTCTTGAGGAGCTAATTTAAAGCCATCAGGAAGCATAACTACAGCCCCAACTTGTAAAGGAACCTCTGATCCGTCAGCACCTATTTCCTTTATGTCATCTTTATATGGGATTTTGACTACAGCTTTGAAAACACTATCAGCTCCAACAGATTGAGGGACCTCCGCAATAGTTGGCATTTGTGCTAGATGGCAATTTGCGCAGACTATTTTTCCTGTGGCTTCTCTGGGAGATTCGTAATTTTGCTGCGCCCAAAATGGATAAGCAAGAGAAGATCTTGGAAAAATTACAATGCTGGAAATCAAAAGCAGTGTGCAGAGAAAGAAAGTTGTTTTTTTCATAATTTGTTTTTTAAAATTAATCATTCTCTTAGGCCCACCATGGATTTTCATTAGTTCTAAAATCTGTCTCTGACCACTGTTTTACAAGTACAGTATCATCATCTACATCAACATGCGCCAAGGCTAAAGATAAAGGCGCAGGTCCTCTTACTACTTTCCCATTTGTGTCATATTGACTTCCATGACAAGGACATATGAATTTATTCGCACCGCTATCCCATGGAACAACGCATCCTAAATGAGTACATATAGCATTTAGTCCGAATTCTCCTATATCTCCTTCACTATTAACAATTAAGTAAGTTGGATCTCCTTTGAGACCTTGCACTAAACTTCTATCTCCTGCTTGATGACTTGCTAGCCAACCGGTCTTTGTTACGGGATTACCTAATTCATCTTTTGCAGAAGTTCCGCCGCCCCCGCCGCCAGCTCTTAGTGGCATAAAATAATTTGCTACAGGATATAAAGCTCCTAATGCGACACCAGTTGCTGTTCCAAATGTAAGAAGATTCATAAATTGCCTTCGACCCATTGATGGGACGTCATTGGAACTTAATTGAGTCATTCGATACTTGAGACTGTTATTTATTAGTTATTATGAATCAGATTGCATGATTTCTGTTGCAAATAGATAGGACTTTTAATAATTTAAAGTATAAGTTTTTATGAGATTGTTTATTCTTAAATTATGAAACCTCTGGTAGTAGATGAGATTATCCATTACTTGGTTCATCGATGGGGTAAAAAATATGACTTTAGACTTTTCAAAAGAGGAAAATATTTATATTTTCAAATGATGTGGGGTTTTTTAGGACAAGAATCTTTCCCATTAAATGAAGTGGAATATAAAAAATCAATAGCAGATAAAATTGAAATTTTAAATAGATGCGGTTATTCAGATGAAGTAAGGGAATGGCTTAAAAAAGTAAATTCAAGACCAAGATTAGGAAGAGCTGTAAGCCTTCAACTACACATTAATGAGAGGATGAAAGAGTTTTTGATTTAAGGCTTTCAGATATGTAAGTTAGTCCAGCTCCTATAAAAAATAGAAAAATTATCGAAATTGAGAGTAATGACATAGTTAAAGGATCTGTTGAAGGTGTAATTACTGCGGATAAGATCGCAGAGGAAATTACCACTATTTTCCAATTTGATAGCATTTTTTCTGTAGTAATAATTCCAAGTGAACCAAGAATAAATTGCAAAACTGGTAACTGAAATGCTATTGCAGTACTTGACATTAACAATAAAACAAAATCAAAGTATCTCTCTATGGACCATGTTGGTTCAACTATATCAGCTCCAAAATTTATAAAGAAATTTATTGCCGCAGGAACTAATATCCACCAAGAAAAAATCAAGCCAAGAAAAAATAATAAACCTGATCCAAAAACAGCCGGTAAAATTAGGTTTTTTTCTTTTTTAGTTAAACCTGGAGAAATAAATAATATTAATTGATAAAAAATGTATGGAATAGAGACGATTATCCCGCTATATCCTGCTACTTTTATAGCAACAAATAAAAATTCTCCAGGAGCAAGTTGTAATAAATGTATATCACTTGCAGGAATCTCCAAAAATGAAATTAAAGGCTTAATTATTAAAAAACTAAAAAAAATGCAAATTAATATCGAATAAATAGAATTTAGTACTCTTTGCCTTAGCTCCTCTAAATGATCAGTAAAACTCATCGAATCATAATTATTCTTACTATCTTCTTTCCTCTTCATTATTGAGCTTTTTTATAGTTTAAAATAGATAATAATTTATTTTATTGATAAAAAGAGTAATTTTGATTATTAGTACCTAAGTACTATTTACTTAATTTTGGATTCGTCGGATCAGGTAATAAAAATGGAGGAGCATCATTTAAAGAAGATTCTCCATATGTTTCATATTCTCTATAACCACCCATTTTCCCATTTGTTTTCATTAAAGCACTTACGAAAGCAAGTAAAAGAAAAACAGTTGGGGCTCCAATAATTAATGCTGCTCCGAACAAGTACCCTACAATAAATTCTGGGAAACTATGATTACCTAAAAATTCGTGTGTTCCAAGTAGAAAATCTAACATTTAACAAAATTATTTTTCTTATTATAGGCTAAATTGCTTTTTTAAGATTTTTTTTGATGTAATCTTTTCCTCTTGTAGGATTACCCCAAAGTATTTCTACATTATTAAACGAAACGCAACCAGGCCCCCCTTTTGTGATTTTTTGGAGATCTTTTATGTTCACAAGACTAATAGGGACTTTGATATTCATTTTTGCTTTACTAAATAAAGCTGCTAAATCTGCTGATATTTGAATATCTTCATCTGATGGGATTTGAGATGAAGACTTTAAAACAACATGACTTCCAGGTGATTCTTGTGCATGGAACCAAAGATCACCTTTTTTGGAAAACTTAAAACTTATTAGATCATTTTGCCTCATATTTCTTCCTATTTGTACTGTTAAGCCTTTCGGGGTATTTATTTCTATCGGAGATGATTCTAATCCAGAGGCGTCTTTTGTTTGTTCTCTTATATTTTTGATTCTCAAATTAAACTCTCTACATATTTCAGCTTTAATTTCGTCCAGCAAATTGATTCTAGTTGTCGGATTTTCATTTTTTAGAGAATTTAAGTTATCCAATAGAGCACTAAATTCTTCTAATCTATCAAGTTTATTTTTATAAATATTCATCCTTTCTTTAATTAAGTTTTGTGCTCTTTTTAGTTTTTTTGACTTTTTATAAAGCTTTTGGCCTTTGATAATATCTTGTTTTTTTATCTCATGAGTCATAAATATTTTGTCAGCCTTTTCTTTATATAGTTGATAATTTTCCGAATTAATTAAAAGATCAGATTGTAATTTAAAATTTTTTCTCTCAACATTTGTTTGTTTAAAAATTATCCCATCAATTTTTTTTATTAAGGCCTCAATTTTTTTTTGTTTTAAATGAAAATTATAATAATTTTCTAATCCATCAATTTGATCAATATTATCTTTGTTAATTATCTCATTCTTTAAAAACCAAACTGAATAAAAGAAATTGTTAAAAATTGAAAAATTAAAGTTGTTTTTATTAAATCTTTCAATCCATATTTTCCAACTTTTGTATATCTTTTTTAAGTTAGTTTCACTTATAAAATCAATATTTTTATTCATTATTTCTTCACTTTCCAGATTACTAAAAGTCTCAAGTTGTTTTGTTAGTATTGGACTTACACCTTGATAAGTATTTATTAAGCAGTATTTTAGTGATTTTGGAACTGAAGAAATTGACTCTTTCCATGCTTCATAAGATTCGTTTGGATTAGGCTCCTTTTTCATGTTTGAGGGAGGCTCTGAATAGATAGAGCTAGTAGAAATGACACGAAAGCTAGATTGATTAGGTTTTATTTGTTTGCCTACTGCAATTATTTTTTGATTATTATCTAAATAAAAAATATTACTATGTTTGCCCATTAATTCAAAAACTAGGTATTTTTTTATTTCATCTCCTGGCTTTTTTGCAAATCCAAATTTAATAACTCTCTCAAATTTATCTTGTTCTATGGAAACCAAAGCCATATATTTCAATCCGTATCTTAGTTGTTTGGAGAGGGTACTTTCAGTGCCTATTTTTTCAGGTCTATTTATTTTAAGAATGCGTGGAGAATCACTATCCCAAGATGCTTCTATCCAAGTTTGGCTATTTATTCCTCTTAAACAGAATTGAATTAAATTAGGTTCGGGTTGTTGAGCAGTTTCAAATCTTGAAGGTAAAACTTTTTCTGATAAATCATATAATACAGACTTAATAGATGTAATATCCATTATCTGAGGGACACCCTTTTGCATTATTTCTAGGAATCATCAACCATTATTTATTTTACTGTAAAAATTTTAATATGAAAAATTTAAAAAAACTAATAATTATCACAGGCCCTAGTGGAGTTGGAAAAGGTACTGTTGTAAAAGAACTTTTAGATAGAAATAAAGATATTTGGCTTTCTATTTCTGCAACAACAAGAAACCCCAGAATGGGAGAGAAAGATGGCGAGAATTATTATTTTATAAGTGATGAAAGGTTTAAAGATATGATTAATAAAAAAAAATTTCTTGAATGGGCCCAATTCGCAGGAAACTATTATGGAACCCCTCTATCTACTGTTAATGAAAAGATTGAAAAAGGATTTGTTGTTTTACTTGAAATTGAAGTTGAAGGTGCAAAACAAATTAAAGAAAAGTTCCCAGAAGCTTTATCAATATTTCTTCTACCACCTAGTAAAGCAGAATTAGAAAAAAGAATAAGAAATAGAGGTACTGAAAATGAGGAGGCAATAAATAGAAGACTTAGCAGAGCTAACCACGAAATTGCATCCTCAGGTGAATTTGATTTTGTATTAACAAATCATGATGTTGATGAGACAGTAAAAGGAGTTTTCAAAATAATTAAGTCTTGAAAGTTCTTTTTTAAATCTCAGCTCATCGGATGAAATAATAAATCAGGAAAAAATCTATTAAATTCAATAATTATTCCAGCGGTTAGGCTTAGCCAAACTGCAGCAACTACTGGTGCTGACCTAATGAATTTTGTGTTAAAGATTTTAAGCATTTGATTTTTAGAATTGTTTTGAATGATGTTTTATCTAGGGCCATTAAGTGTAATATTATTATCTTTCTCTCTTAAATCACCGTTCCTTCCTTGCTTATTAGCTAATAAGGGCCATTGAGCACCTTTTATAAGGCATTTTCTCGCTAAGCCTAAATCAATAATAATTTCAAGGTCTGCTGGGTTCTTAGTCTTTTTGGATTCAATCAAATACTCTCTTCCAGACCAACCTATAATTCCTGCAATATAAATAAATAATACTCCAGGAATAAGTAAGTCACCTTCATGACCTCTATTTAGGAGTGCTCCCCATGGCTCAAGTGGTGGACCTATTATTAAATGAGGCAATCCATCATCACCACAAGCTGCTTTACCATATCTTTCAAATCTTGTGATATCTTTTTGGGTTTTAGCAGTACTTGCTCGTTCAATAAATTTAGGATTTTCTGAACATGTTGTTAGAGCTGAGGCTGTATATTCTGTGCTAGCTCTATCTGCATTTAATGCTGGGCCATTAGCTGCTAAAGCAACTGGGGTTATTCCAAGAAAGAGAAAAACCGAAGTTATGATTGAAAAAAAGAATTTCATAAGTTGCAATCTTTAATTCCTTTGATGTTTTAATTAAGAAATTATTATTAAAATAAAACAGTATCGAGTCAAATATGCATAAAGTTCTAGCTATTGAAACAAGTTGTGATGAGACGTCTGTCTCAATTGTTTCTAATAGTGGTGATATTTATAAAATACATTCAAATATTGTTGCATCACAAATTGAAGATCATTCTAAATGGGGAGGCGTGGTACCAGAACTCGCGGCGAGAAAACATTTAGAGTTACTTCCTTTTGTCCTAGAACAAGCTTTAGAAGAATCAAAAATTCGTATTGAAGAAATTGATGTTATTGCTTCAACTGTTACACCAGGATTAGTTGGCTGCTTAAGAGTTGGTTCTATAACTGCAAGATCACTATGTACTTTATACTCAAAACCTTTTTTAGGGATGCATCACTTAGAGGGACATCTGTCTTCAATATTATTTTCAAAAAATTATCCCAAGCCTCCTTTCTTAACCTTACTCGTTAGTGGGGGACATACTGAATTAATAAAAGTTGGCGAGAGAAGAAAGATGCAAAGGCTTGGAAGAAGTTATGATGACGCTGCTGGTGAAGCATTCGATAAAGTAGGCAGATTATTGGGACTTAGTTATCCTGGAGGTCCTGCAATTGCGAAAATCGCCAAAAAGGGTGATCCCTCAAAATTTAATTTACCCAAATGCAAGATCTCTGATAAGGAAGGGGGTTTTTTGAAATATGATTTCTCTTTTAGTGGTTTAAAAACGGCTGTATTAAGATTGGTTGAAAAAATAAATTTAAATGGTGATGAAATACCAATTCCAGATATTGCGGCAAGTTTTGAGAGGGTTGTAGCAGAGGTGTTGGTTGAGAGGACAATAAAATGTGCAAATGATTATGGTTTAGATAATATCGTCGTTGTAGGCGGAGTAGCCGCTAACGATACATTAAGAAAAATGATGATTAGTGAAGCTTGTAAAAAATCTATTAAAGTTCATTTAGCTCCAATAAATCTTTGTACAGATAATGCGGCGATGATTGGAGCCGCTGCCTTATTTAGACTCAAAATTATGGCACATGAAAGTTCTCTTAAAATGGGCATTTCAGGGAGATTTCCTATTGACCAAGCAAATACTCTTTATGAAAAAAAACCTCCTTTCTAGTACTTATGAAAAAAGAATCAAAAATAGATCTTAAAGAAACAAAAAAGGTTGTTGATAAACAAGAGCTGAATTTATGGAAAAGAGGTTTTACTCCTCAAGCAGAAATTTGGAACGGAAGAATGGCGACGATAGGAATCGGAATAATATTGATTGTTATTGCTTTGATTAGTAAATTTTCAACTATATAATATTTAATTAAAGAATTTTGTTCTTAATTTTCATAAGGGTTTTTAATTAATTAAGTCTTTAATTGGATTTAATTAATAAATATTGTTTATAGTGGACTTAAAATAGGATTATTGATTTAATCAAATTAATTAATATATTATTAGAAAGAAAAATTTATGACGCCTGAAAGGCTTGGCTTACTTTGGGGTATAACTGTTTTTGCAGGGGCATGCGCACGTTTGATTTCTTCTGTCTCTGGATTTCCAAGTGTAGTAATTTTATTAATTTCTGGTTTGTTCATTGGACGCTCAGGTTTAGGGCTTGTTGAGCCACTTGATCTTGGACAGGGACTTGAAACTATAGTTGGACTTTTAGTTTGTTTGGTTTTATTTGAAGGCGGGTTAAATCTAAAATTACCTGAAGGAAATATTAGGAATACTGTCTTAAGAATTTCGTTAATAAGATTATTTATTTCATTATCAGCAGGAATATTCATAGCTCATTGGCTAGCAGGACTATCATGGCCAGTAGCTGGGGTATATAGTGCAATTGTTCTTGCTACTGGACCGACAGTGGTTTCTCCCTTGGTAGACCAAATAAGATTAGTCTCTCCACTATCCGAGGTCCTCAAAGCTGAAGGATTGGTTCTTGAACCCATCGGTGCAGTTCTCGCTTTATTGCTATTAGAACTAATATTGGGAGATCTGCACGGAATTAAGGAGGTTTTTATTGCCTTAATGCAGAGATTAGGTGGAGGGGTTTTGATAGGTATCAGTTCCGGATGGTTACTTTCTGAAATTTTAAAGAAAATAAAAAACGAGACATCATTTGGAATTGAACTTCAGGTTACATTAGGGTTTATTTTTCTTGTGTATGGAATTTGTGAATATATTCTGCCTGAATCAGGTTTACCCGCTTCTGTTGCTGCAGGATTTATTGTAGGTAAAAGAGAAATTATTGATAAAGAAAGATTAGATAATTTGATTGGAGAATTAGCTCAACTAGCAATAACAGTTCTCTTCCCGCTTCTGGCATCTGATGTCTCTTGGGGAGAATTAAGTCCACTAGGTTGGGGGGGTATTATCTGCGTATTAATGTTGATGATAATTGTACGTCCGATTTCTATATCAATGGCAACTATGGGAGGAGAATTAGATGTAAAACAAAGAGTTTTTTTATCTTGGCTAGCGCCTAGAGGGATAGTTACTGCCGCTGTCGCCTCTCTTTTTTCAATAAGACTTGAGCAGGCAGGAGTACTTGGTGCGGGTCGTTTACAAGGTTTGGTATTTCTAACGATATTGATGACAGTTGGTATTCAGGGACTTACTGCAAGGCCTTTAGCGAATTTTCTGAATTTAATTGATAAGGAAATATAGTTAAATAATACATCTTTCAATAAGAGGAATATCAGTATTGTTCTCAGAGAATAATTCCCAACTTTTAATTAAATCTGGTCCACTTAGACACCCAAAAAAAGCTACTCTCAATGATTTCATTAAAATCCCTTTTTTGATGGAGTGGTTAACTGTAATTTTGTTGATTATTTCTCGAGCGTTATCCTCATTAACCTTAGTTATATTTGCTTCTTTTAAATAAAAAAGGATGTACTTCAACGATTCTTTTATCTCTTTTTTACTTTCCAGAAATTCTTCCCCCTCTCTCTTCATTTGGGAAAAGATAAAAAAGGGTTTTGATTGATCAATTGCATCCTTTAATAGAATCATTGAGTCTTGAATTAAATTTGTCAATTTCAAATCCCATTCTGTAGAAGGAGATTCCCAACCCATTTCGTTCCAGTACTTCTTAATAAGTTTACATAATTGTGTCAATTCCATTTTCTTGATGTATTGGGAATTTATCCAATTAAGTTTTTCCCAATTAAATTTGGCACCAGCTTTATTTACATCTGACAAATTAAAAACTTTAGATATCTCTGATAAGGTAAGAATTTCACTCTCTGGGGATTTTATAGACCATCCCAAAAAAGCCATGTAATTGGCTAAAGCCTCAGGCAAGTATCCCATCTCTTTAAATTCATCAATAGAAGTTACAGAATCACGTTTAGAAAGCTTTTTACCTTCGCTATTTAAAATTAGAGGAGTATGAGAAAAAATTGGTAATTTAAAATTTAAAGCTTTATAAATTAATATTTGTTTTGCAGTATTTGAGATATGATCTTCACCTCTTACAACATGAGTAATATTCATAAAATTGTCATCTACAACAACAGCAAGATTATATAGAGGATTTCCTATCTCATCACCTAAAGCTCTTCTTGATAAAACTAAATCGCCACCGAGATCCTTTCCTTGCCATTTGATTTCGCCTCTAATCTGATCTTCCCATTTGATCTCTATTTCCTCATCAATTTTAAACCTTATTACAGATGATTTTCCTTGAGATATAAATTCTTTAATCTCCTTACTCGTAAGATTTCTATGTCTATTATCGTGCTTGGGTGGCAAACCACTTTCTTTTTGTTTCTCCCTAAGATCAAGAATCTCACTTTCTGAAGTGAAACATCTATATGCAGCTCCACTCTCTAAAAGTCTTTTAATATAATTTTTGTGAACAGAAACTCGTTTGCTTTGGTTAATGGGCTCTTCATCCCAATTAAGTCCTAGCCAATTTAATCCATTTAATATATTTGTTGTATATTCAGATTTGGACCGTACAATATCTGTATCTTCAATTCGAATCAGGAATTTCCCATTTATTTTTTTAGCATATAACCAATTAAATAAAGCTGTTCTTGCTGTACCTATGTGTAATAAACCAGTTGGACTGGGGGCTAACCTTAGACGTTTTTCCAATTTCCTTTAGAAAAGAACGGGACCGACGGGATTCGAACCCGCAACTTCCGCCGTGACAGGGCGGTGCTCTAACCAGTTGAACTACGGTCCCAGAATTTTTATTCTAATTTAATTAGATAACTTAGTTTAAAATTATCAAACCATAATACTTTATTAATGTTGTTGTAATAAAAAAAAATTCATAATTTTGAGGATTTAAAGAAATAGTTTAGTTTCTTTTTTTGAAGGGAACTTATTAAATTTCCTTAAGGCCTAAAGCCTGCTGGTTCAATTAATCGAACTTGGTTACCTCGAGCTGTAAATTCTCTGCCTTGATCGCTTTGAACAACAACTCTTCCACCAGATTTTACTCTGATGACTCTTGCACGAACCCATCCTAGAGCAGCTGATTCGAGGACTTTGACTACGTCCCCAGGTTGAAGATCTAACTCCATCTAATGAAAAAAAATAATTTACAAAATGTTGATCTAAACGCGCCGTGGAGGACTTGAACCCCCGACATCAGGTTTTGGAGACCTGCGTTCTACCAACTGAACTAACGACGCAATAAAAATATTATAAGCGCCTTTATGACCGTTAGGTTGAAATAACTTTACAACCTTATCGATCAAAGCGTTGTTTTACGCGAGTAGCTTTTCCTACTCTATCTCGTAAATAGAATAGCTTAGCTCTTCTTACTTTACCTCTACGTTCTACTTTTAGAGAGGCAACTTGAGGACTATGTAGCATAAATACTCTTTCCACTCCAATACCTTGAAAAATCCTTCTTACTGTAATGGTCTGATTAAGTCCACCATGTCTCTTCGCAATCACAACTCCTTCGTAAGGTTGAACCCTTTCTTTGTTACCTTCTGTAATTTTTACTCCAACTTTAACCGTATCTCCAACATATATTTCGGGCAATTGTTTTTTTAATTGCTCTCTTTCAAATTCCTTGATTAAATTTGATGAACCTAAATTAGTTTGGGCAATTAGCTCTTTACCTTTATTCTCAACAGTCAATTCTGTGGTAGTGTCAGTTTCATTAATGATTTCTGACTCAGTTTCTTGTTTCTCTTTTGCCATTTTATGCTCAATAATTCTACAAGAATATTATTTTAACCTTTCGACTCGCCTTTAGTAACCTTTTTAGGAAATGAAATTTTTTTTGAAAACATTTGAAACCCAGTTATTAACATCCAAATAAGTCCTAAAGAATTCAAAATTACGTATATTAGTTCTCCATTATCTCCAAGCCACTCCCCTTCGTGTAGAGACATTAACCAGTGAACTTCATCTCTTGAGTAGCCTAATAAATCTTTACAGATCCTATAGAATGTGCCTGTTAAAGCTGAAATAAATAATGGGAGGAAAACCCAAGGTGCCAAAGATTTATGAAATTGCCTAGAATTGGTAGTAAACTTCATTTCTGTTTTTCTTACTGTTAGATTTGAGGTAGCCATGCAGGATATGGCTATTTCGACCATATTTACCTAATACTATTATTTATTCCAATGAAACATTTTGCAGATCTTTTATTAAATAAAAATAATTCTAAATCCAATGATCAAGTTCCTTTTATCCAAAGAAGAAGAGGAATCGAAATAAAGTCTTCAAGGGAAATAAATTTGATGAAGAAATCGAGCAGAATTGTTGGAACAGTTTTGAGAGAAATAAATGACCTTATAAAACCAGGAATGAGTACAAAAGATTTGGATGATTTTGCGGAAAAGAGGATAAGAGAGATGGGTGCTGTGCCAAGTTTTAAGGGTTATCATGGGTTCCCAGCAAGTATTTGTTCAAGTATTAATAATGAGGTTGTTCATGGTATACCAAACAAAAATAAAATAATTAATGATGGAGATCTTGTGAAAATCGATACTGGGGCTTATCTAGATGGCTTTCATGGAGATAGTTGTATCTCTATTTGTGTAGGTGATGTAAGTGAGCAAGCCCAAAAACTTAGTGATGTAGCCCTTAAAGCGTTGTTTGCCGGACTTTCGAAAGTTAGATCAGGTAATACTCTGCTTGATATTGCAGGTGCAATTGAAGATATTGTTAAATCCAATGGATTCAGTGTAGTTGAGGACTATACAGGTCATGGCGTAGGTCGAAACCTTCATGAAGAACCATCTGTTTTTAATTTCCGAACTAACGAATTACCTAATGTTGTTCTTCGTGAAGGTATGACATTAGCTGTAGAACCTATTGTTAATCAAGGCACCAAGTATTGTAAAACTTTAAATGATAAATGGACAGTAATAACAAAAGATGGAAATTTATCAGCACAATGGGAACACACAATCGTTGTAATGAAAGATGGTATAGAAATTTTGACAGATAGAGATTTTTAGTTACTTATCTTAGATATTTTTAAAAATTTACAATATAAAAAAAAATATAACTCTTTAATAGGAAACAGAATGTATGAAAGAGGATTAGGGCTAATGATTATTAAAAAAAAATTTAAATTCGCAAAATTGTAAATGTTATTAGATACAAATTCTGCACTCATAATTCCGATAGGGTTTAATTCTGACTTGAAAGGACCTAAAATAATTTTTTTAATTTTTAATTTTTTTTTCTCATGATTGTCTAGAAGGTTTTTTTTAAAGGAAACTAGTTGACCGATAAGCGATTTACTTATTTCGTAGGATGGATTTAAAGCTGGCAATATTTCTGCTTCTGAGGTATTTATCCAAATTTCCTTTGCAATTGATGAGTTATTTTTGAAAACAATTTCTTCAAATAAATTTAAAAATTTTAATTTACTTAAAGCATTTATTTCTATTGAATTTTCATAATTTGAATTTTCTTTACTTATATCGTAGATTCCATGGTTCAAAATTAAAATATCAATTTTTTTTAGGTGTTTCTTTAATAAGAATTCTTTCCCACATTGCCATTCAATCCATTCATTGGGAGAGTCGTTTTTTATTTCAAAATTATTTTTACTATGAGTAAATCCTATAACTTTATATCCTTTCTCCCGAAATATTTTTGTTAATTCTTTCCCTAATGCTCCTGATGCGCCGGTAATTCCAATAGTTTTCAATTCCCTCATTATTTAATTGAATTTTGTAAGACTCTTTTCATAAATCTAAATAATATATATATTATTTTACTTTGCACTATGTTTTTTAATTTATTTGATTAAAAGTATTAAATAAATAATTGTATAGTTCTTAAAAAAATATTATCTTAAATCTATGAATAAATTAATTCGTATATTATGAGTCAAATATTGTTAATTGGTTCCTGTGAGCCATTTAGTGGTAAGTCAGCATTAGTACTGGGAATATCAAAAAAACTTTTAGAACAAGGAAAAAAAATACGTGTAGGAAAACCATTAGCAACTTGTATTGAACTCACTAATCTTCCTTCAATGACTTATGAAGGACTAATAGATGATGACGTTAAATTTATTGGTACTACATTAAATCTTGCAGAAGAAAACTTAATTCCTTCAGTAGGATTGTTAGATAATATATCTGCTGAGAAAAGAATTACGAATAAAGACTTAAGTCCAGGTAAAGGGTTTGAACAAATAGAGGCATTAGTAAATGACGATTTTGATGGGTTAAATATTCTTGAAGCTGCAGGTAGCCTCAATGAAGGAATGATTTATGGTTTGAGTCTCCCACAACTTGCAAAACATTTAGACGCAAAAGTCCTAATTGTTAATCTATGGGAGGATAGTAAAAGTGTAGATGCTTTACTAGACGCAAAAAAACAATTAGGAAATCATTTCGCAGGAGCCATATTGAATGCTGTTGTTCCTGAACAAGTTGAAAAAATAAAAAATAAAATTATACCCTCTCTCCAGGAGATGAACATAAAAGTATTTGGGGTGATGCCCAAATCTCCCTTACTCAGAAGTGTAACTGTAGGGGAACTTATAAGAAGGTTAGATGCGAAAGTAATTTGCTGTCCTGAAAAAGAACAATTACTCGTTGAAACATTAAGTATTGGTGCTATGGGAGTCAATTCTGCGATGGAATTTTTTAGAAGAAGGAGAAATATGGCTGTCGTAACAGGAGCCGAAAGAACTGATATTCAACTTGCAGCTTTAGAAGCGTCTACCCAATGTTTAATTCTAACTGGCTTGGGTGAACCTCTGTTACAACTGATTCATAGAGCGGAAGAGTTAGAAGTGCCAATTTTAAAAGTAGACTTAGATACTCTTGCTTCAGTGGAAATTATTGAACAAGCTTTTGGACATGTCAGGATACATGAATCAATAAAGGCATCATATGCTGTTCAATTAGTTCAAGAGCATGTAAATCTAAAAAATATTCTTGAAACTATAGATTTTTCCTGCAATTTTTCAGATAAATGCTAATTTCAAATGTAGTAACCGTTTTATTTTGAGTCGTTCTTTAGACCTACCCTCAACAGAAGGTGTTGATACCTTAGCTCAGGAACTTGCAAAACTTCAGGATAATGGGAAAAGAAGGATTGCTTTTTTGGGTAGTAGACATGTACCTGTAGTTGACATTCACTTGATCGAACTAATCGCAAGATCATTAGCGGAAGAAGGGCATACTATCCTTACCTCAGGATCTCAGGGAGTTAATGCCGCAGTAATAAGAGCTGTTTTAGGAATTAATCCGTCTTTGCTGACTGTTCTTTTACCACAGAGCCTAGATAAACAATTACCTGAAATTAAAAACCAACTAGAGAGCGTTATTCATTTAGTTGAGAAAAGCGAAAATGATGAGTTGCCTTTGCCAATGGCAAGTAGTCTTTGTAATCAAGAAATTATTAATAGATGTGATCAATTAATTTGTTTCGCTTTTCACGATAGTGAAACTTTATTAAATAGTTGTAGATGTGCTGAAGAAATGGGTAAGGTTGTTAGTTTGTTATTTTTTGATTAAATTAACTCCTTATATTTTTTTTTAAGTTTATTTGGGGTGATAATTAAATTAATTTAGAATTTAAGTAATGGCAGAAAATTTTTCATTTGATGTGGTTTCTGATTTTGATAGACAAGAATTAGTCAATGCTTTGGATCAAGTTAAAAGAGAGATTTCTCAAAGATATGATCTTAAAGGGACTGAAACAACTGTGGACTTGGAAAAAGAACATATTTTTATAATTACAAATAGTGAATTAACTCTAAATTCTGTGATCGATATTCTCAGACAAAAGGCAATTAAAAGAAAACTCTCTCTAAAAATCTTTGATTACAATGATATTGAAGCTGTAAGCGGAAATAAAGTAAAGCAAACAATTACTTTAAAGAAAGGACTTAATCAGGAAATTGCAAAAAAAATCAGTAAAAATATTAGAGATGAAATTAAAAAGATTAATGTAAGCATTAATGGAGAAACATTAAGAGTAATGAGCAAAAGCAAGAATGATCTTCAATTGGCAATTAAGTTACTTGAAAATTTGGAGGAGACATATAAAATTCCTCTGCAAGCTAATAATTATCGATAAGATATTAATAATTAAAGCCTTATAATGTCTAGTTATTCAAAATCTCTTCTCGATTCATTGTGCTTAAAAATAAAAGATTATCCACGTTTTTCATTAACAGAAATTGAGAAATTTTGTTGGATGGCTGCCCATGAACATAAGCATGGAGTCTTACCTTCTGAGTACGATATAAGAGAAATAGATGAGGATCTTTATTTACAATTATTGCAGAAATTTAAAGCAAAGTAATTTATAAAATTGATTTGTTAATTACGTAAACAAATTATTAAAAAAATGTTTTAATTAAATACCTAATCAATGCATTAATTAATTTCTTTAAATATGATTATTAAAAAGCATATTTAAATGTCAACATCTTTCAAAAATGTCACCCCAACTGGCCCAGGAGGAACAGCTACGTTATTAATTGTTTTATCTTTTACAGGATTTCTTTTGCTCACTCAATCATTATTTGTAGTACCTTCTGGACAAGTAGCTGTAGTGACTACTTTAGGGAAAGTGAGTGGTGGTTCAAGAAGAGCAGGATTAAACTTTAAAATCCCCTTCGTTCAGTCGGTTTTTCCTTTTGATATAAAAACTCAAGTTCAACCTGAGAAATTTGAAACCTTAACAAAAGATCTTCAAGTTATTAGAGCAACAGCTACTGTCAAATATTCTGTTAAGCCAGATGAAGCAGGTAGAATTTTTGCCACAATTGCTAGTAGGAATAGTGATGTTTATCAAAAGATAGTTCAGCCTTCTTTACTAAAAGCTCTAAAATCTGTTTTCTCACAATACGAATTAGAAACAATAGCAACTGAATTTAATGTCATTTCCGAAAAAGTAGCTTCTACCGTAGCTGAGGAATTGAATTCTTTTGATTACGTAGATGTTAAAAGCTTAGATCTTACTGGATTAGAAATTGCTGAGGAATATAGAGCAGCAATTGAACAGAAACAAATCGCAGGGCAGCTACTTTTAAGAGCTAAAACAGAAGTTGAAATTGCTGGACAAGAAGCTTTAAGATACGAAACTCTTAACAAAGGCTTAAATGATCAAGTCCTCTTTAAACTATTTCTAGATAAATGGGATGGAAGTACTCAAGTGGTTCCTGGCCTTCCTGGCACTAGTGGATCAATGCCCCCAGTTATCGTAGGCGGACAAAATAGATAATATATTAGTTTTTTAAGACACTAAATGATTGATCGAAGGCTTCTAGTGTTCGATCAATTTCTTCTTCACTATGAGCTAATGAAGTAAATCCAGCTTCAAAAGGACTTGGAGCTAAGTAAACGCCTCTTTTGAGCATTTCCCTATGGAGTTTGCCAAAGAGTTCTGCATTATTTGTTTTAGCTTCTTCGAAATTTCTTACCGGTCCTTCACATAAGAAAAATCCGAACATTGCACTTACGCTCCCACCATTTATTGTAATGCCATTATTTTCAGCAGATTGAATAATTCCCTCAATTAATCTGGAGGTTGTAGACTCAAGTTTTTCGTAAGTACCCTCTTGTTTAAGTAACTCAAGAGTTTTAATTCCTGCTGTCATTGCTAGAGGATTTCCACTTAAAGTCCCAGCTTGATATACAGGTCCAGATGGCGCGATCATTGACATTATTTCTTTTTTCCCTCCATATGCTCCTACAGGTAAACCTCCCCCAATCACTTTACCGAGAGTTGTTAAATCAGGCGTAACTCCAAACTTTTCTTGAGCTCCTCCGTAGCTAATTCTGAAACCAGTCATTACTTCATCAAAAACTAGTAAAGATCCATTTTCAGTTGTTAACTCTCTCAATCCTTCAAGGAAACCAGGTTCAGGAGTAATAAATCCGGCATTACCTACTATAGGCTCAAGAATTACTCCTGATATTGCATCTGGATTCTCAGAAAATAATTTTTTTACAGCTTCAAGATCGTTGTAAGGGGCAGTTAGAGTATTTGCTGTTGTAGTTCTTGGAACTCCTGGGGAATCTGGTAAGCCTAAAGTAGCTACTCCGGAACCGGCTTTGACCAAAAACATATCAGCATGACCGTGGTAGCACCCATCGAATTTTATTACTTTATCTCTTCCTGTAAATGCTCTCATTAGCCTTAAAACTGACATACAGGCTTCCGTGCCACTGTTTACAAATCTGACCATCTCAACCGATGGAACAGCATCTATTACCATTTCTGCAAGTTTATTCTCTAATATGCAAGGTGCTCCAAAACTAGTACCTTTTTCAATTGCTTCTTGCAATGCTGTAATCACTTCTGGATGGGCGTGTCCACAAATAGCTGGACCCCAACTACCTATGAAATCAATATACCTATTCCCGTCAACATCCCAAGCATAGGGACCTTTTACTCTATCAAAAACAATTGGCTGACCACCAACAGACTTAAATGCTCTCACTGGGGAACTAACCCCTCCTGGCATTAATTCTAAAGCTGAAGAGAAAACTTCTTCAGAATGAGTAGTTTTTAATATGTCAGTCAAAATTTAAATGAATGTAGTTTTGAGAAATTTTCATCATGTTCTAACTTAGAAATAAGTAAAAAATTTGTCAATCAGATTAAAATTTTACATCATGATATTTTTACTGCGATACTTCGGAATGTAAATAATTAATTTTGAGCAAAATTTGGAATTAAGTTAGTTTGTTTCTACATTCCCTTTTATATAAAGCGTTTTGCGTCTTATATAAAATAAAGTTCTTTTGTAATTATATTTCGAAAAGATCATCATCATCATCTAAGTAATCTTCATTTTGATTATCGATCTCTAGATTAATTACTACTGGAGCATGATCACTAGGTTGTAAATTTTCTCTTTGATTCCTCTCTATTACACAACTTTTAAGTTTTGATGAAAGGTTTTTACTGATATAAATATGGTCAATTCTCCAACCTTTATTTAGCTCGTACGCATTATTACGGTAATCCCACCAACTCCAATGCCCAGTATTCTTCTCAAAAATGCGAAAAGAATCAATAAATCTTCCTTTAAGAACATTATTGAGTGATTCTCTTTCAATCTTTGAAGCCATTATTCCCCCTTCGTATTTTTGAGGGTTATGAATATCTATTTCGCTTGGAGCTATATTAAAATCACCTACGAAACAGACTAAATCATCATCTTTCACTTGCTCATCTAAGAATGCTGATAAATGATTCAACCATTTAATCTTATAATCGAATTTGTCAGAATCTAATGAAGAGCCGTTTGGCACATAAACGTTTATTATTTTTAACCCATTGATATCTGCAGAAATTAACCTTTTTTGCTCATTAATGTATAAGGAAAATTTCTCCTCTTTATTCTCATTAGTAAATCCTTTCTTTACATTTTCAATTTTTAACTTACTTATTATTGCTACTCCATTGTAAGATTTTTGACCATGAATAATAACTTCATAACCTAATTCTTCAAAATGCGATGAAGGGAAAGCATCGTCTATAACTTTAGTTTCTTGTAGACAAAGGATATCTGGATTTACTTCCTTAATCCAATTAGTAATTTGAGAAAGTCTTGTTCTTACGGAGTTTACATTCCAAGTTGCTATTAACAATTTATGACCAAATTATGTAAAATTAAAATAGCAAATAAATTTATATCTTAAATTATTTTGAAATTAAACAAAATGAAATTCAAATTAAATAAAAAGATATCAAGTTTAGGGAAAATTTGTATTTTATTTGTTTCATTCATTAATATCAAATCGACAATATTAAATGCAGAAGAGTCATACCTGAACGAAATTGAAATTGATAGCTCTACAAAAATTGACACAAATAGTTCAGCTTTACCTACAAACCCATTCGAAATAGTTGAGATGCTTAGAAGGGCTAACAGTATGAATGATGCGACTAAACCATCTGATGCTATAGATGATGCATTAGAGTCATTTAATCAGATTGAAGTAAAAGAAAGCCTTTAATCCAGGAAATATCTTATTAAAAACATTTCTCAAACATAACTAAATATGATTAAAAATCCTATCCAACAAGTTACAAATAAATTACAGTACAGGGCAATAGGTATTGTTAAAGGTATTTATAAGCCAAATAATATTGATCAATTAAATAGAGGAACATTAACTGATAAGGAAGGAAAAATACTTGAAACAGTTATTCTTGGTAAAGCTATAGCGCTGATAAAAAAATATATCAATTTAGAGAAGGATTATTTTTGGATTGTTTACCCAAGAAATAAAAATATCAACAATCTATATTTACAGGTAGCTGGTATATGGGATCCTTATCAGTTAAATCAATTTGATAAAAATAATTCTGAAAAGGATCCTAATGAGTTACTGGAAGAATTAAATTTAAAAAATAATTATTTTTCAATAAGAGGAGAATTAGTCTATGTAAACATAAAAAAGAAAGAGATTGTTATAAAAGTTTGTTCTTCTCCACCTTCAAAGAGATCAAAATATTCAACTTTTAAAATTATTATTGAAGGAGAGATCCCTCTTCAATTTCTGAATAACTTTGTAAGCCTCGATGTGATTAGAGATGGAAATACTCTGCGAATGGTTAAGTACGAAATTATCGAAAAAATAAAAGCTGAAAAAGTATAGAATTGATTATTATTGTCAATTTTTTATCACTTGAATTCTTATTATTCAAAAATTAATAAAGGATTATGGAAGAAATTTTAATTGAATGTTCTCCTGGGGTCTCTGGAGATATGTTATTGGGTGCTTTTTATGATTTGGGGGTACCAAAAGATGAAATTGAGAAAAAACTCGCATGTTTTGGATTAGAAAATTTATATTATTTAAACTTTAGAGAATCTCAAAATTGTTCAATTCGAGGAATAAAGGTTGATGTTGAAAAAATTGATCAAAGTACTAAAAGAGATTGGAAAAGTATTAAAAATTTAATTCTGAAGGCTCAATTAGAAGAACAATTAAAAATAAGAATTTATGAAGTTTTCGAGTCTTTAGCTATAGCAGAAGGAAGAGTTCATGGTATTAACCCAGAAGAAGTTCATTTTCATGAGATAGGTGCAATCGATTCCTTAGTAGATATTATTGGAGTCTGTACTTCAATTGAATATTTGAAGCCAAAGAAGGTTTTTTGTAATGAACCTACTTTAGGGAGAGGTTTTATTAAGGCTGATCATGGCAAACTATCAGTACCCTCTCCTGCAGTAATAGAGTTATTAAGAAAAAAAAATATTAAGGTGATCTCAAGTATTGATTCTATAGAGGGCGAATTATCCACTCCAACGGGAATAGCTTTACTTTGTAATTTAGTTGAATCTTTCCAAATTCCTTATAAATATTCTATTGATTCCTATGGAGTAGGTCTTGGGAATTTAAATCTTCCATGCCCAAATTTGGTAAGGATTTTAAAAATTAATTCTAGTGATGAGAGTTTGATAGATCAAAAAATTAGTCCAAGATATGAGGAGATTTGTGTTCAAGAGGCATGGATTGATGATCAAACGTCTGAAGAACTAGCTAATTTAATTGAGCAATTTAGAAAAGAAGGAGCTTATGATGTTTCGTCTCAGACAATTAATATGAAAAAAAACCGAATAGGTTTTTCTATCCAAGTCATCTTACCTATTAAAAAGCAGGAGTATTTTAGGAAATTATGGTTTGAATTTTCTACTACTATAGGTTTGAGAGAAAGAATACAAGCGAGGTGGGTTTTACTGAGAAGAAATGGGGAGTGTCTAACAACATTTGGAAAAGTTAAATTTAAACAATCAATGAAACCTAACGGAACTATTTATATGAAACCAGAGAATGATGAAATTTTAAGATTGCAAATTGAGAATAATAAAACAGCTGAAGAAGTAAGAAATATCATTACAGAAACATGCAAGGATTTTAAAGCTTTTGAAGATTGGAAATAAGATTTAATATGCAAAAAGTTTATTTTATAAATCTTTTAAAGAATATTAACTTTGTAATCCTGAAGAAACTTTTTTTTCTTTTGAGTATATCTTATTTCTCTTTTTATTTTTTTAAAAATTTTGATCAAATTTCATTAAATATTGATTTTGATAGAAATGGAAATTATATATTTTTATCGTTTTTATTTTGTATATTTAGTATTTATTTTAATGGACTAGCTTGGAAAAATATAGTTGCTTGGTTTGGTAAAACCAAGATTAAAAAAAGTTTAATTTCCTTTTATGTCCTAAGTAATATTCTTAAATATGTGCCAGGAGGTATTTGGCATTTCTTTGAAAGATATAACTTTCTAAAAGATATTAGTAATCCTCAATTAGCTTTTTATTCGACACTAATTGAACCTTATTTTATGTTGTGTGCATCTTTCTTATTGGCTTCAGTTGGTATGATTTTTTCACCCTTTTATTTTTTATTACTCATACCCTTAATATTTCTGAATAGAAAATTAATTTTCCATATTTTGGAAAGGTTAGAAACCTTAAAAGGTAAAACCATTAAATCTTTAAAAATTAACAATGAAAAGTATCGATTTGAGGAAAGAATAAAAATAATTTCTTTCTTCCCTGCGAGAGCTTTTTTTATTGAGATTCTTTTTGTATTATCAAAATTTATTGGATTTATTATTTGCCTTTATATAGTTAATTTAGATAATCAATATAATATTTTTTACTTATTGGTAATTTTTTGTTTGTCCTGGGCTATTGGATTAATAGTACCTGCAGCCCCAGGCGGGTTAGGGGTATTTGAGGCTTGCTTTCTCTTTTTGTGTGGAAAAAATATTCCACAGAATATAATTTTTCCAAGTTTAATTTATTTTAGATTGATATCTACCTCGGCAGATTTATTTTTAGGTCTCCCATTTTTATTAAGAAAATTTTTAAAGAAAATTTAGTTCTTTTTTTCTAAGCTTGGAATTAATGTACTTGATGCAATTAGACCCAAGACTGTTATAAAGAATGCAGGTAATAAGGCTTCTGCCATTCGCTCATCTCCAGCATATTGATATATCCTTACAGATAAAGTATCAAAGTCGAAAGGTCTAAGAATAAATGTAATTGGTAACTCCTTAATGGTGTCTACAAATACTAAAAGTGATCCAACAAAGATTGGACCTTTTAATAGTGGAATATGTATCTTCTTGATAACACCAAACCAATTAGAGCCTAGTCCCTTGGCAGCCTCATCAAGGGTTGGAGATATTCTTTCAAATCCAGAATCAAGAGAACCTTTTGAAATAGTTAAAAATCGAACTGCGTAACCCCAGATCAGAAGGAATATAGCAATAAAATAGAACTTTGAATTAGAAATACTTATTAATGATATAGCTAATACAGTTCCTGGGATTGCATATCCAATACCTGCTGGGAATGTTATTAATCTCATAAGTAAATTCTTATTCTGACGATTAGATAGCGTTAATATTAAAGAGAAAATTAACGCTACTAATGCAGCAATTATTCCAAGGCTAATAGTTCTAAAAGTAAGAGATATTAATTCTGTTGTGAATCCTTTTTTTAACTGATCAATATTTAATAGAAACCAAGAAAATGGAATTCCAATAGCAAATAATGGTGGTAATGAAGTAAATAAATATGCTATGTAAGACCTATTTCCTTTTAACTCAAATCCTAGAGAACTTAATGAGGCAGGATTTTCACTCCAACGCTTTGTCTTTCTTCTTGAAAGTTTTTCAAACAAAATTAAAGTAAAAACTATTATTAAAGCAACTAATGATAATCCAATAGCGCTCTTAGGATTACCTTCAATGATCCAATTTTCAGTAATAGCTTTAGAAATACTTGGAATATTTAATAACTCAACTGTCCCTAAATCATTCATAACTTCCATACACATAAGGCTGATTCCAGTTATTAATGCTGGGAAAGCCATTGGAAGAGCAATTTTAAAAAAGCTGCCCCATGGTCCAACCCCTAATCCTCTACTCGCATTAATTTGATTAACTCCAAATTTATTAAAACTTTCGTTAGCAAGTAAGAAAACATAAGGGTAAGTAGTAATTGAGAGTATAAGAACTCCCCACCAGAAACCACTTATTTGGTAACCTAGAATACTTCCTAAATCCTGTAAAACTGCAGTTAACAAATATGCAGGAGTTGCTAGTGGAATTAGTTGAAAAATACGAAGAGTTTTCCTTAATCTAAATTTGCAATTTGATAGTAACCAACCATTTAAGGTCCCTAAACCACCTCCTAAAAAACTAGTAAGTATTAAAAGTTTTAATGTGCCAAGTATTTCTTTTCTTCCAGAAATGCCTAAAGAAAAATTGCCACCTAAAATAAAATCTATTCCTTCAATTAAGAAATTAAAAATTGGAATTATTAGTATAAATGCAACTATTAAAGAAGCAATATTTAAGGGCTTTAAATATGATATTAAATTCTTTGTTTGTTTAATAAAAATTTTTCTAATATTAGCTTGTACTTTATTATGCTTCTTCTCCATAACTAAATCTACAACAATCAAGCTGATTCTTAATAGTTTGATGATCTAAATCTTTTCCTATTAGAACAATTTTATTTGATTTTTCATTTTCCCATTCACAGTCATCAAGAGAAAAACGTTTACCAGATAAATGAAAAATATGTTTTCTTTCGCTTTCCATAAACCATAAAATGCCTTTAGCTCTAAATACATTTTGTGAGATTTGATTATCTAAGAAGTTTTGAAACTTTCTTAAAGAAAATGGTTCATTCGTCTCAAAAGAAATAGATGTAAATCCTTCTATATTATTTATTAAATCATGAGAATGGGAAGAGTGATCATGAGAATGGGAAGAGTGATCATGAGAATGGGAAGAGTGATCATGTGAATCTTGATTACTAATCATTTTCTCTTTAAATTGAAAAGTATCTGTTTCGAAAAGTCCCACACTCATTATTGTTTGCAAACCAACTTCACTATTAATCGATCTCAAAATTCTTGGTTCTTTTTTTATCCCATTTATATGTTGTTCTATCTTTTTCAAATGTGTATCAGTTACTAAATCACATTTATTTAGTAGTAAAATATCACCATATAAAATTTGTGAGTAGGCAACACTAGAGTTTTTTAAATCAAAATCAAAGTTATCTGCATCAATAATAGTAATAATCGAATCTAATCTTACTTTTTCTCTAAGATCACCCCCTGCAAAAGTCATCGCTACAGGTAGTGGATCCGCAAGTCCAGTAGTCTCAACAATTAAATAATCTATTTTTTCAGGTCTATCTAATATCTTAGAGACAGTGCTTAATAATTCTCCGTTTATTGTGCAACAAATGCATCCATTATTTAATTCGATCATATCTTCAGCAGTTCTTATAATTAATTCATTATCAATACCTATCTCTCCAAATTCATTAACTAAAACAGCCGTTTTGATACCAACTTGATTTTTTAAAATGTGATTTAAAAGTGTAGTTTTACCCGAACCCAAGAATCCGCTAATAATCGTAATAGGGAGTAAATTTCCTGCCATTTTGATAGTTATTTTGTAACTAATATAGTTTTATGAATTGTAAATTAATTTTCGAAAATATCATTAATTTCTGAAGCGATTGTTTGATCTAAATTAGTAATTCCGCCTAAATCATGAGTACTTAGTTTAATTATTACTTTTGAATAGACATTCTCCCAATTTGGATGATGGTTATGTTTCTCGCAAATTAAAGCAATCTTTGTCATAAAGGAGAAGGCTTCTATAAAATTACTAAAATTAAATTCTCTTTCAATATGATTTGTCATAATTCTCCATCCTCCTATTTTTGCAGATAGTTCTTTTAATTCCTCATTTTCTAAAAGGTATGGTTTCATAACTATTTATTGTGACTATTTACTATTATAGATACTTGATTTTTTTTCCCCAATAATATGAACACTTATACTTCTTTTTTTTGTACTAAATCGATGTTCCCATAAATAAATTGCTTGCCAAGTGCCAAGTATTAGTCTCCCTTTTTGAAAGCTTAAAGACAAATTAGTATTTGTTAAAGCAGTTTTAATATGAGCTGGCATATCGTCCTCTCCTTCTTGAAAATGTTCATAATATATCTCCTCTCTTTCTTTTGATAACGAGGTATAACAGTTGTACGGAACTATAGATTTAATGAACTTTTCTAGATCTTTAAGCACATTTGGATCTGCATTTTCATTAATAGTCAAACTACAACTTGTGTGTAGTGAGGTTAAGCAAAAAATTCCTGAATCAAAATTATTTTTTTGTATGTATAAATTTAAATCATCAGTAATATCAGTGAAACTCTCACCGTTGGTTATAAAGTTTAATTTTGAGAAAATTTGTTCCATAAATATTTAAAGTCCTAATAAGCAATATCATATTATGAATATAGTTTGAAAATTTTATACTTAGAAAAATATTTTTGTCTTAAAATAATAAATAATTAAGTTAACTATTTTTGTCTGAAAAAGAATGGAATAAGCTTGGAGCTTATTTAAAAGAAACTCAAATATTAGGCTCAATACAGAGTACTCTTTATTGGGATCAAAATACGGGTATGCCCAAGAAAGGAGCATCTTGGAGGTCTGAACAACTTACGTGTATCGCAAAAATACTGCATAAGAGAAATTCCTCTGAAGAGTTTTCTGATTTAATTAAAGCTGCTCAGGATGAGTTTAGAGGTGGCTTAGACATATCATTAAATCAAGAAATTATTAGAAGTAAAAAAAGAAACCTTGAATTATTAATCAAGGAATTTAATAGGCAAAAAAATTTAGATCCTAAACTAGTTGAAGCACTTGCTAAAGCTAAATCAAAAGGTTATGAAAGTTGGCAAGAAGCCAAAAGAAAATCTGATTTTGAGATTTTCTTACCAATTTTTAAAAATTTGATAGAGTTACGTATTGAAGAGACAAAACAAATATCAGATAAATACACACCTTGGGAAACTTTAGCTCAGCCTTTTGAGCCGGATTTAACTCTGGAGTGGTTAAATAAAATTTTCCAGCCACTTAAAGAAACTATCCCATCTCTAATAAGTGATCTCAATAAATCAGAAAAGTATCAATGGGATTTAACTCCTAAATCTCAGCAAAATTTATGTTCTAAATTACTTGATGAGTTTGGGAGAGATGAAGATCTAGTAGTAGTTGCAAAATCTCCCCATCCTTTTTCTATAACTTTAGGCCCAGATGACTACAGGATTACTACTAGAGTTGTAGAAGGGGAACCCTTATCAAGTTTTCTAGCTACTGCTCATGAGTGGGGACATTCGATTTATGAGCAGGGCTTGCCATCTCAGAGTCATCAATGGTTTGCGTGGCCTTTGGGTCAAGCAACATCAATGGGTGTTCATGAAAGCCAATCTTTATTTTGGGAAAATAGGATAGTTAAATCAAAATCTTTTTCTAAAAGGTTTTTCAAACATTTTGTTTCTGAGGGTTGTTCTTTAAATAACCATTTAGAACTTTGGAAATCTATTAACCATTTGAAAGCAGGTTTAAATAGAGTTGAGGCAGACGAATTAAGCTATGGGTTGCATATTTTAATTAGAACTGAACTTGAAATAGATTTAATTGAAGGAGGTCTTGAAGCGAAAGACATACCATCAGAATGGAACAAAAGATATGAAGAACTTTTAGGGATTAGACCATCAAATGATGCTGAGGGTTGTTTGCAAGATGTGCATTGGAGTGAAGGAGCATTTGGATATTTCCCTTCGTACTTATTAGGTCATCTTATAAGTGCACAAATCTCTTCGCAAATGGAAAAGGAAATAGGATTAATTGATAATTTAGTTGAAGATGGAGAATATGAAAAAATAATTTTATGGTTAAAAAATAATATTCACAACTATGGAAGATCTGTTAACTCTATGAAACTAGTAAGAAATGTCACTGGAGAAGAACTAACATCTAAGTACTTTGTTAAACATTTGAGATCGAAAATAAAAGATTTCTGCTAAAAATTTACGTTTTAGAATTTGATTGAGTGTGAGGATG
Organism: Prochlorococcus sp. AG-321-D23; assembly: GCA_003283445.1. Taxonomy (GTDB): domain Bacteria; phylum Cyanobacteriota; class Cyanobacteriia; order PCC-6307; family Cyanobiaceae; genus Prochlorococcus_A. The sequence continues at coordinate 38,193 of QBXG01000003.1, forward strand.
TAGGATAAATAAAAATGATTTTTTGATGGCAAACCTTAATCAACCCCCAAGTAGAGTTACACCAAATTTATTGCATATTTTAGATGCTTTTACAGACAATACAAAATCAATCGTTAATACAATTGTTGAGTTAAATTCTAATACTATTAATAAGTATGAGTTAATTACTGAAACGGGACATTTGAAACTTGATAGGGTTGGGTATTCATCACTCGCATACCCCTTTGCTTATGGATGTATTCCAAGAACTTGGGATGAGGATGGTGATCCTCTTGATATTGAAATAGTTGGTGTTACAGAACCACTAGTGCCAGGTTCAATCGTAGAGTCAAGGATAATTGGAGTGATGAAATTTGATGATGGAGGAGAAGTTGATGACAAAGTAATTGCTGTCCTATCAGATGATAAGAGAATGGATCATATTAATACTTTTGAGGATCTTGGGGAACATTGGCTTAATGAGACCAAGTATTATTGGGAACATTATAAAGACCTAAAAAAACCAGGGACATGTACTGTTAATGGCTTTTATGGAATTGAAGAAGCTGTAAAAGTAATTCAAGATTGCGAATTTAGATACCAAAAAGAAATTGAACCTAAATTAGTTGATTAACAAAAATTACTTCTCTCTAAATTGTTTAAATATTTCTGAAAGAATTTTATCAGCCCCCTGAAGTTTTAGCTTTTCAGCTAATTTCTTACCAACTTCCTCTGGATATTTAACATTTCCTATCGATTCATCTTTTATAAGTCTTTTCCCATCAATAGATGCGACCATTCCTATTAGGGCTATTTCATCATTTTGAATACTACTATTAACTCCTATAGGAACTTGACATCCCCCTTCAAGTTCTCTTAAAAAAGATCTTTCTGCTAAACATCTTTGGCTTGAGACCTTATCTTCTAGGACACTTATAATTTTAAGAACTTCTTTATCATCAGATTTACATTCAATTCCTAAAGCACCTTGGCCAACGGCATGAAGGGAAATCTCATTAGGAATAATTTGGTGAATTCTTGATTCAAATCCTAATCTTTTTAAACCCGCTGCAGCCAGAATAATACAGTCAAATTCTCCTGAATCTAGTTTTTCTATTCTTGTAATAACGTTCCCCCTAATATCTTTGAAGTCAAGATGCGGAAATTTATATCTTAATTGAGCAAGTCTCCTTAAGGAACTTGTTCCAACGATTGAACCTGGAGGTAAACTTTCTAATTGATAAATTTTATTTTTTTTGTTAACTACTAAAGCATCTGAAGGGTCTTCTCTTTTTGTAATACATCCTAATGTAAGTCCATCAGGTAAAATAGTAGGCAAATCTTTCAAGGAATGCACTGCAATATCTGCATGTCCCACAAGCATTTGAGCTTCTAGTTCTTTTGTGAAAAGTCCTTTATCTCCAATTTTGGCTAAGGCGACATCAAGAATTTTGTCACCTTGAGTTGCCATGGCCTCTATCGATACTTCCAAGTCAGGAATATTTTTTTCTAGTTGCTCTTTAACCCATAATGTTTGAACCATAGCTAATTTACTTCTTCTACTAGCTATCTTTAATTTAAATTTAGTCATTAAATATTGGTTTGATTAGTTTAAGATAAAGTCGCATTTATTTTAAGATAATAGTTGCTAACTTTTCAAAGCCGAAAAATTATATTTAACTTTTTTATTTAATATATTCTTTTAGAACACCATTTCTGTTTGGATGTCTAAGCTTTCTCAAAGCTTTTGCTTCTATTTGTCTAATTCTCTCTCTTGTAACATCAAAAATTTGTCCTATCTCTTCAAGAGTCTTCATCCTTCCATCATCTATTCCATATCGCAGTCTTAGAACATCCCTTTCTCTTGGGCTTAGAGTAGCCAAAACCCCTTCTAAATCTTCTCTCAATAAAGTCTTAGATACATCTTGTTCTGGATTTTCAATATCAGCCTCTATAAAGTCTCCAAGCCTTGAATCCTCTTCTTTACCTATTGGTGTCTCTAACGAGATTGGAAGCTGAGCACTTTTAGCTATAAATCTTAATTTTTCAATTGTCATTTCCATACTCTCAGCTATTTCTTCTTCGCTAGGCTTTCTTCCAAACTCTTGACTAAGAACTTTTGTTGTTTTTTTTATTCTAGAAATTGTTTCATATAAGTGAACAGGCAATCTAATCGTTCTACTTTGATCTGCTATCGCTCGTGTTATCGCTTGACGAATCCACCAAGTAGCATAAGTAGAAAATTTATAACCTTTTTCATGGTCAAATTTTTCGGCAGCTCTGATTAAACCTAAACTTCCTTCTTGTATCAAATCTTGAAAAGATAGCCCTCTATTCATATATTTCTTAGCAATTGAGACAACTAATCTTAAATTAGATTGAACCATCTTCTCTTTAGCTCTTCTCCCTAAGAGAAGTCTTCTTCTGAATTTAGAGAGAGGCATATCGGTTAATTCAGCCCATTCTCTAACTGAAGGGAATTGTCCTTTCTCAGACTCGTATTGTGTTGCCAGCTCTTCAAGTTGGAGTAGATCAGCTATTTTTCTAGCAAGTTCAATTTCTTCATCAGGTCTTAATAATCTAATTCTTCCAATTTCCTGTAGATAAACTCTTATAGAATCTTCTGTGTATATTCCCTTTGGTCCAAGCTTTACGTTACCAATAGCTTTGGCCTCTTCATCAGAACCATTAAATTCATCATTATTTTCAATACTGCCTTCATCATTAAGTGGCTTTTGTTTCGAGTTTTGAATAGGATCTTGATTCTTGATACTTTCTTCTTCTCGATCATTTTTAAAATTTGAATCAATTTTTTTATTAATTTTTTTCTTGGAACTAGGATTAGAACTTTTTGATTCTGTTACGGCTGGACACATAGTGGACTCCTTTCTACGGTGAATTTAACTAGGCAAAAATTTAATTAAGGTGAATTTATACACTTAGTAGTAAAAGTTTGCCTTAAAGATTAGAAGAACTAACTCACAAAAATTGTGTTTAGATAAAGTTTTTTTTAAATTGTTGAAAAATTTAAATAGTGTTATAGATTACCTAAAGTAAAAAGTCTTAGGATTTCTCAGACTGGCAGATCAATTTTTGAATTTTAATTCAATGATCAAAGCTTCATGTCTCCCTTAAAAACAGAATACTTAAAATGTGCAAAAGCACTTTGTGTAATGTTCAACAATCCAATACTAAGAAAAAGTTTTGATGCCGGCAAGTAATAATTTATCAAATACCTTTTATAAGTTTGACGTCTTGCTTGATATAGGTAGTCATACCAATACTTTTTCTTATCTAGATGGTGATAATCTCGGAGTAGAAATTGGAGATATTGTTTCAGTAAGACTTAAGGGGAGACTCTTGAATGGACTAACTATTTCTAAAAGTCCTTTTTTAAGGATAGATAAAAATAAAAAAGATTTTGATGAAGAATCTAATTTTGAATATTTATCTATACAAAGCATAGTCCAAAAAAAAGTGATTCAAGATTGGTGGAGAGAATGGTTGGAGGATCTAGCTTTGTTTTATCGGGTAAGTAGTTTAAAAATGTTTAAAACAGCTTTCCCCCCTGGATGGATTGGTAAACATAAAAAATTATCTCAAAACTTTAAATATCAAATATGGATTGAATCTCAAATAGATTTTGGATTCAATAATGATGACTTAACAAAGAGAGAACTTTCATTAATAGATATTTTGCGTCTTAAAGGGAAATGGCAAAGCGAATTATTAAGGATTGGTTTTAATTCCACAATTATAAATTCAATGGTTAGTAAAAAACTACTAATAAAGACTAAAAGAAAAAAAATAGTTAGTACTAAATTAAGTTCCTTTAAAAATGATTGTATTAAATTCAAAAGACCAAATCTTACTCAGGAACAAAAAAAAATATATAAGGAAATGCAAGAGATGCAACCGGGAGATGTCTGTTTGCTATGGGGAGAAACAGGTTCAGGAAAAACAGAAATTTATATGAGAATGGCGGAAGATCAACTACTTAATAAAAAGAGCTGTTTAATACTGGCTCCAGAAATTGGCTTAATTCCTCAACTTATTGATAGATTCAGTACAAGATTTCAAAATGAGGTTTTTGAATATCACAGTAATTGTTCTTCGAGGCATAGAACTTTAGTTTGGAAAAAGATAATAGATGAAGATGAACCTCTTATAGTTATTGGGACAAGGTCCGCAGTGTTCCTTCCTATTCAGAATTTAGGCTTAATAATTATGGATGAAGAACATGACATTTCATATAAGCAAGACAGCCCAATGCCTTGTTACGATGCGAGGGATGTCGCTCTTGAAAGAGTAAAAAGAAATCCAGCAAAGCTGATTTTCGGAAGTGCAACTCCATCAATGAGAACTTGGAAAAGAGTTGTTTTTGAAAAAAAGTTAAAGATGCTGAGAATGAAAGAAAGAATATCTCTTACTGAAATACCGGAAATTAAAGTTGTTGATATGCGTTGTGAATTTAAAAAGGGAAATACAAAAATCTTTTGTGGCGAATTATTAGAATTAATTTCTCAGCTTAAAGAGAATCAGGAACAAGCAATAGTTTTGATTCCTAGAAGAGGTTATAACGGTTTTCTAAGCTGTAGAAATTGTGGATTTATAGTAAATTGCCCTAATTGTGATGTACCTTTATCTGTTCATGTAGGCTCAAAAGGTAAAAGGTGGCTTAGCTGTCACTGGTGTGATCATAAAGCAAAACTTATCAATACTTGTCCAGATTGCGAATCAAATGCCTTTAAGCCTTTTGGTATTGGGACTCAAAGGGTTATTGAGTTCTTGACTAATGAATTTCCTGAACTGAGAGTACTTCGTTTTGATAGAGACACCACCTCAGGTAAAGATGGTCATAGAAATATTCTTTCAAAGTTTTCTAATGGAAATGCAGATATTCTTGTAGGGACTCAAATGTTAGCAAAAGGTATTGATATCCCAAATGTTACTCTTTCAGTGGTTATTGCCGCAGATGGATTACTTCACCGACCAGATATTTCAGCAGAAGAAAAATCATTACAATTATTTCTGCAGTTAGCAGGCAGAGCAGGTAGAGCTAAAAAATCAGGAAAGGTTATCTTTCAAACGTATAAACCAAGTCATCCTGTGCTTTCATATCTCAAAAATAGAAATTACGAGGGGTTTTTATCCGAAAGCTCGAAATTAAGAAAAGATGCAAAATTATTCCCTTTTTGTAAGGTATGCCTTTTAAAAGTTTCTGGGGAAAACTTCGAACTTACTCAAATAACTGCGGCTAAGCTAGCAAAATATATGATAAGTTTTTGTAAAGATAATAAGTGGACGGTAATTGGTCCTGCTCCAAGTTTAATTGCAAAGGTTGGTAATAAATTTAGGTGGCAAATATTAATACATGGCCCAGAGAATTCGGAATTCCCTCTGCCTGATAGGTATGATCTTTGGCAAAAAATTCCTAAAAATGTGTTTTTATCAATTGATCTGAATCCGGTAGAGTTATAGCTAATTAGATGGAAGTTCTGGAAAGTTAGATCCTAATTGGTATCTATAAAACCTTAAAAAATAAGCAATAGACATTAATAATAAAATAAGTAAAAATCCTAATAATAATTTGTTCCAATTCCAAAATGAGAACTCCAGGCTATTTAATTCTCCAGGGATTATTTGCCACTTTATAAAATTCTTAGATACTTCTACATTAGAATTTTCAAGATCTTTAACTCTAACTTTATTTGGGTTAACAATATTGAGAGTTAGTTCTAAATCTTCCCCATATAAAAGATTTTGAAGATCAAAATCTATTCTGAAGTTATATTTTTTTAAAAAGAAAAAATTATTTTCAATACTGTTAATTTTTAGATCAGTTGACTCTCCAAACATTTCACCTGCTATTTTTTGTATTTTATAAAGAGTTTCTTGAGCAGTTTCCAAACTTAGATTTTTATCTTTAAATGAAAAATCTAATTCTCCTGTTGATATTTCTCCATCAGGAAAAATTTCTTTGATTTTTTGTTCGAAATTTATTTGCCAAGGAAATTTTTTAATAAACTTGCTTTCAATTTCGAAATTATTATTAATTGAGTTAATCTCAGTAATATCAAGGGTATCTTCAATTTTAACGCACCCGCTTAAAAGTGGAATTAGTAATAATAATAATAGAGAAATGATAAATATAAATCCTTTCTGAAATGGCTTTGTTTGACCCGTTGGAATATTTGATGTATCTATAAACTTTTTTTCCTTTTTATAATTATTAGGTTTTAGAGAGGAAAGAGATGTTTTGTTTAAGTCAGGATTACTTTCAAAAGTAATATTCCAATTCTCAGGTTTTTTAATTTCAGGAGAATCGATAATTTCCATTAAATACTTTGCATTTTCTCGCACTTTATAATCAAGAGATTTTAAAAGTTCTTTGCAAAATATTTTTGCCTCTTCCTTTTTATTAATGCCCGATAGGGCTGTAATTAGTAAGGTTCGTAAATTAACACCTTCTTTACTAGAGGGAGGGTAAGATTTGATTATTGGGTATAAATATTCAATACAGAAATTATATTCACCTTTTATAAGAGCTAACTCTGCCTTTTCAACAACTTGCTTGTATGAATCCATTCTCAAGCATTAATCATTGTTCCAATACCTGAATTTGTGAAAATTTCTAGAAGTAATGAATGTTCAATCCTTCCATCAATTATATGGGCAGCTTTTACTCCTTGAGCCAGGGCTCTAATACAACATTCCGTTTTTGGTAGCATCCCATTAGAAACAATATTTTCTTCAATAAATTTTCTGGCCTCTTTTAGATTGATTTGTTTTGCGAGACTATTTGGGTTATCTCTTTCTTTTAGTATCCCTGGAGTATCAGTTAGAAGAATAAGTTTTTCTGCATTTATTGCAGCAGCAACTTCGCCTGCTACGAAATCAGCATTGATGTTCTGAGAAATGCTATCTGCTGTAGAACCAATACTTGATATAACAGGAATATATCCTTTCGCAATAAGAGGGTCTAATAACTCAGGGTTGATTTGTGTGACCTCTCCAACTAATCCATGACTTCCATTACCTAATTCTCTTGACTGAATTAAGTTTCCATCGAGTCCTGAAATTCCTACAGCTAATGAACCTGTTTTATTGATCCCCCTAACAATCTGTTTATTTACTCTTCCCATAAGCACCATCTCAACTATTTCCATTGTTTTCTCATCGGTAACTCTTAACCCATTTTCAAATTTTGGTGATATTTCTAATTTGTTTAGCCAACGATTGATTTCGGGCCCACCACCATGTATAACGACTGGGCATACACCAACACTTGATAATAGAGCAATATCTCTGAAGAAAGCTTCTTTTAATTTTTCATCTTCCATAATAGAACCGCCATACTTAACAACAATTTTTCTACCTGAAAAACTTTGTATATATGGAAGTGCCTCGCTTAATATTGATACTCTAAGGGAATCGTCCATCATGAAAAAAATATTTAATAAAAGAAAATCAAATCGAATTCCTTTTTATTATCGTTGATAATAAATTCTGATTCAAGACCTTTGACGAAGAACCTGTTTAATCTCTCTTGTTTCTCAATCCATTGTTCAAAGGGGACATCATTGATTTCAAAATGCATCTTAAAACCATTCTTTTCTTCTTTTGTAATTTCTTCAATCTCTTTAAGTTGGGGAGGATTATCTTCATTCCATAAATTTAAGGCCTCTAATGATGATTCAAGATGCGCTTTTATTCCATACCTCCATCTGGTTACATCTCTAACTAATTCGGTTAATTCTTTGGGTCTATTAAATTTATTTTTCTTAAAATCATTTCTATTTACTAATATAACTGGAGGTATTTCAGAAGTTTTCAAACCAAGTCCAATAAGTAAAATAGGGACTCCATAAAAAAACGTAGGCACGCTTAGATTTACTGACTCAGTAAAATAAGCTGTCATCCCAATAAAAGCCAAAACACCTCCTGCGACTGTTATTATGTTTGCAGGAGATAGGTATTTCTTCATTTTGTTTTATTAGAAAAGTTATTGAATATTATGCAAGATCATAATTCTACAAATCAAGAAGATTTAATTTTAAAACTTGATCAAGATAGAGCGTGGTTGTTAGAGAATCTTGATAAAGGTAAATGGTCAGAGATTAGAAGTGAACTGGCTGATCTTGAAAGAAAAATAAGCAAACTCATTATACGTGTTCAAGAATCAAATATTGAGACTTGATTTAAAAGGGTATTTCGTCAACTTCAGGGACTAAAGGAGAGGTATTCCATTGTGAATTTTCGATATTTCCCGATTTTTCTTCAGAAGAATTGCTATTGTTGCTATCAGAAATATTAGTTTCTTTTTTCTCTGAGGTTATTTGTACTCCAGGACTTATATTATGAATTCTAGAAGCTGTCAGTTCAGGCTGCTTTTCCTTAGTACCATCTTTTCTGGTTACTGAATTCATTCTTAGACGTCCCTCAATAACTATGTTTTGACCTTCTTTTAATTCTCCCACCATTTCTTGCGCAATAGTTCCCCAACCTAAAACTTTTAATTCTCTAAATGGATCCTCATCGCGTAATCCTTTGAAATTAACGGTCATTTCAGCAATGGGTGTTTTATTCTCTTTGGTATATCTCATCTGAGGAGCTCTATCTATTACTGCTTGAATTAAACAATGATTCATTAGCTTTCTATTTAATTACAGATATCTTGATGCACAATTCAGAAAATTGCCACGAAAATGTTTGGATCCTTTCAGGAACTTCAGATGGACCAGTAATAGTTAACAAACTATTAAAACTTAATTATGTAGTATTTGTAAGTGTTGTCACGCATAAAGCAAGTAAATCTTACGTTGAAAATTCAAAGTTACACATCATTACAGGAAAATTAAATGATTCAAGTGAAATCATCAACTTTATTGAAAAAAATAAAATTAATTATGTAATAGATGCAACTCATCCATTTGCCTTAATTATTTCTCAAAATCTAGATGAAGCATGTAAAAAAATCAAAAAGCCTCTTTTGGCTTTTGAGAGGAAATCGGAAATAAAACCATTTAAAAACTTTAATTACATAAAGGGTCTAAAAAATATAAACAAGGAAGTTTTAGTAAATAAAAATATTCTTTTAGCAATAGGATCTAGACTACTAAATGAGACGGCAAGTTATTATTTGAAATGTGGTGCAAATGTATTCACAAGAGTAATTCCAACATATGAAAGCATATCTTCAGCTTTTGCCTCATGTATAAAAAATTCAAACATAGCAATACTTCAACCAAGTAAAAACAAAGGAATCATTTTAGAAAAAAAACTGTGTGATCATTGGAAGATAGATTATATACTCTGCAGAGATTCTGGAAGTTATGCACAAATGAATTGGGAGGAAATTGTTTATAAAAGTGATATGAAGATATTTTTAGTAAAAAGGCCAAAACTAAAATTTAAAAACTCGCTTATTTTTTTTGATTATGATAAGTTGATAAATCATTTAACGGATAAAAACAACACTTTAGGATGAGGAAAGTTTTACTTTTGGTAGCAACTGAATTGAATAAAAATGCAGCTAAAAAAATAGCTAAATTATTACTCAAAAAAAAACTTGCAGCGTGTGTCTCATTAAAAGAGATTAATTCCATATATGAGTGGAAAGGAAAAATTGAGGAGGTTAATGAGGTGGAAATTACAATAAAAAGCAAACCAGAATTGAAAAATACTTTGGTAGTTTTCTTACAAAAGCATATATCTTATGATGTTCCTCAAATTATTTATAAAAAGTTTAATTCTGAAAAAAAATATTTTAATTGGGTAAATAAATCTTGTTCAAATCAAGTTTACTCGCAATAAGTTTTGAAGATTAATATTAGATCTAGAACCTAGCTGAGTAATTATATGACCAGCGCATAACGAGCCTATTTCTCCGCACTTTTTTAAAGAATAATTATTAATTAGTCCATGAATAAATCCACCAGCATAAAGATCTCCTGCGCCGGTTGTATCAATAATTTTTCCTAATATTTTTGGTTTTATTTCTTCAGACTTGCCTTTATTGACAACTAAAGAACCTTTACTTCCTAAAGTGATTATTACTAATTCACATATTGAAGAAATAGATTCTTGACATCTTTGTAAATTATTTTCTTGAAATAGACTGAAGACTTCTGATTCATTACAAAATACTATATCTATATAGTTTTCAATTAATTCTAAGAAACTTTCTCGATGTCTATCTACACAAAAAGAGTCTGATAATGAAAGTATTATTTTTGTATCTGATTCTTTTGCAAGCTTTGCAGCTTGAAGAAAGGCATTTTTGGCTAAATCACTATCCCATAAGTATCCTTCCAAGTATAAATATTTGCTATTTGCTATTAAATTATAATTAACATCTTTAGGCTCAAATTCAATTGAAGCCCCCAAATATGTGCACATTGTTCTTTGAGCATCTGGAGTTATAAAAATTATTGAATGGGCGCTTGAGGGTCCTTTATTTATTGGCGGGGTATTAAAAATAGTGTTACTTCTTTTAATATCAGTAGAAAAGAAATTTCCAAAATTGTCATTCTTTACTCTTCCAATAAATTGAACATTATTATCTAATTCAGCCAAGCATACGACAGTGTTAGCAGATGAACCCCCTGATATTTTTTTTATTACTGTGCAATTTTTTAATAAAGCTTTAGATTCATTCGAGTTGATAAGATTCATAGATCCCTTTTTAAGGGTATTTATTTCTAAAAATTTATCATCCACATTAACAATAATGTCGACTATTGCATTTCCTAATCCAATAAGGTCGATATCTTTTTTTAGATCAAAATGGTTGTTTTTATCTATCATTGAGATCAAATTTCTTAATTATCTTAGCAGAGCTCTTTTAGGTCCATGGATTGGGTCTTCAATTACTATGGTTTGATCTCTGTTTGCTCCTAATGAAACAATCGCAATTGGTACTTCCATTAATTCAGCAAGAAATCTAAGGTAATTCATAGCATTTTCAGGCAGATCAGATAGTTTTCTGCAATTAGCAGTAGAGCATTGCCATCCTTTTAATTTTTTAAAAATTGGTTTACATTTTTTTAGGTCATCAGAATTTGTGGGGAAATAATCTATTTCTTTCCCATCTAATTCATATGCAATACATACTTGAATTTCATCTAACTCATCAAGCACATCTAATTTTGTTACCGCCAAACAATCAAGACCATTTACATAAACAGCATATTTGCCAATTATCCCATCAAACCAACCACATCTTCTTCTTCTTCCAGTTGTGGTTCCAAATTCACTCCCTCTATCACAAAGTTGATCGTTAATACTTCCTTGTAATTCTGTTGGGAATGGCCCCTCTCCAACTCTCGTTGTGTATGCTTTCGCTACTCCTATTACCCTATCTATTAAAGTTGGCCCAACTCCAGCACCAATACAAGCACCTCCTGATATCGGATTTGATGAGGTCACATAAGGATATGTTCCATGATCCAAGTCAAGTAGTGTACCCTGTGCCCCTTCAAAAAGAATATTTTTTTTATTCTTTGCAGCATCATGAATAGTTCTTGTACAGTCAACTACATGCTTTGAAAGTCTCTGTCCATAATCAAGATATTCTTCAATTATCTCATCTTTATTAAGAGGAGCAATGCCATATATTTTTTCTAGAAGTCCATTCTTTTCTTTAAGAGGGATCTCAATCACATCCCTTAATCTATCTTCATTAAGCAAATCTCTTATCCTTATCCCATTTCTTTGTGATTTATCAGCATATGTTGGGCCAATCCCTCTTCCTGTTGTTCCAATTTTATTGGAACCTCTATCAGCTTCCATTGCTTCATCTAATAAACGATGGTAGGGCATGGTGACATGTGAGGTTGATGAAATTTTTAATCCTGATATATCTATTCCATTATCAATCAACATATCTATTTCTTTGAGTAATATCTTTGGGTCTACAACTGTTCCCGATCCAATTAAGCAAATTGTTTCTTTATAAAGTATTCCAGATGGAATTAAATGTAATTTTAAAACCTTATCATCGACAACTATAGTATGCCCTGCATTTACACCACCTTGATAACGAACAACAACATCTGCCGAACGACTTAATAAATCGGTTATTTTACCTTTTCCTTCGTCACCCCATTGGGCTCCGATTACAACAACATTAGCCAATTTTAGAAGAGAATTATTTTTGTACGAATATATAATATATTAAAAATTATTGAATAACTTTAAAAAAGTAAATCATTTGTATTAACTTTCTCTGAGAACCATCTTTTCGGCAAGGGTGAATTCTTTGGTTAAACGCTCTTTAAGCTTATCTGGTAGAGGCCTAGTCGCAAAGTTTTTGTAATGTCCTGCCATAGCATTTAATGCTGTCTGCATTGTTGTAAATGACTGAGTTTTATTAACCATGCCTCTGTTTCTGTATCTAGAAATGTAATCAGTTATAAGAGCAAGTGATTCATCTCTAACCTTATCCTTATCTGGAGAATCTTTTGCAGTTTCAACTGCAATTTGTAGGGTTTTAACAACTGATATTGTGTCTTTTGCATAATCACCGGTCATAGAAGTCTTTGCTGCATATGATGGAGAACTAAATACTGTAAAAAAAACAGATATACAAATAGCAAAAGATATTGCTTTTACAAAAAATCTAGAAAATAAATCAGTCGTCTTTTTAACTAACATAACTTAACTCCGAATAAAATTTAGCTTTAAGAGTTTTTATTGTACATTACTTTTGATTCCGAAATAAATTTCTCTAATAAATTTTTAGATGCAATTTTAATTTTACTTTTTCTTGATCTGGATATGAATTCTACTTCTTTATTAATTGAGTCTCTGCCAATAATTATTTGAAAAGGAATTCCAATTAAATCTGCATCTTTAAATTTAACTCCTGCTCTATCATCTCGGTCGTCAAGAAGAACATCGATTTGGTTGCTTCTAAACTCTTCATAAATCTCTTGAGTGAGTTCTTTTTGAATAGGATCTTTCAAATTAGTTGGAATAATTAAAATCTCAAACGGAGAAATTTGAATTGGCCAAGAAATACCATTTTCATCATGATTCTGTTCAATTGCTGCTTGGGCTATTCTTGTTACGCCTATTCCATAACAACCCATCCATAAATTTTTCAATTGACCATCCTTATCAGAAAACTTTGCATTTAATTTCTCACTATATTTTTGACCTAATTGAAAAATATGTCCAATTTCAATACCTCTTTTTTCTTTTAACTCTTCATTGCTTTCCTGGCTGATGCAATCTCCTTTTTTTGCATTCCTTATATCTGATATTAAAAACTTTTTCTCAATAAATGAAAACTCACGGAATACTTTGTGAAAATCAACTTTATTACCACCACTCACAAAACTTGAAAGACTACTGGCAGAGTAGTCAGCAATTCTTATCCAACTTTTTCCCCAACTGGAATTAATTTTTATTGTTTCATCATTTATGTCTGGCCCAATAAAACCTAATGGAAAATTAGTTAGATTTTTATTAATAATGGCATTGTCATCGACTATTTTTAGCTGAATCAAGTTTGAAATATATTTTTTGTTGATCAAATTAAAAAGCTTGACTTCATTTATATTCTGATCTCCTCTAATACATGCGAGGATTGGGACTTCAGATTTATCTTCAAATTTTGCAAGGAATATAACGACTTTAATTATTTGACTTGCATCTAAATTATTGTTTTGACAAATATCAACTATCGATTTTTGATTAGGGGTTTCTATCCATTCTTCATGGGACCTTATTAAAGGAATCTCTTTGGATGGTAAAGAAACGGCTTTTTCAATATTGGCGGCATATGAACCACTATCAGTAAATAAAATAGAATCTTCCCCTGCATCTGCTGTTACCATAAACTCTTTAGATGCTGCTCCTCCAATTGCTCCACTATCGGCATCAACGCCGACTGTATCTAATCCACAATTTTTAAAAATATTTTCATAAGCTTTTTCCATTTTTTCGTAAAAAGAAGCTAAATCTTCTTTTGAAGAGTGAAAAGAATAAGCATCCTTCATTATAAATTCCCTACTCCTCATTAATCCAAATCTAGGTCTTATCTCATCTCTAAATTTTGTTTGTATTTGGTAAAAACATAAAGGCAGCTGTTTATATG
>QBXG01000004.1:0-49912 GCA_003283445.1 Prochlorococcus sp. AG-321-D23
CTCTATCAATTAAAATGAAACGGAGAGAGAGGGATTCGAACCCTCGATAAAGTTGCCTCTATACAGCATTTCCAGTGCTGCGCCTTCAACCACTCGGCCACCTCTCCATAAGATTTATATTTTACCCTTTTAATATCCCATTATTGAGGAAAGTTACTTGAAAAAGACTTTTAAAGTCACTATTAGGAATAAAGAAACTGGTAAAATATATCAGGAAAATATTAGTGATCAGGAATATATATTAAAAGAATTTGAAAAAAAAGGTTTAAGACTTCCATTTTCCTGTAGGAATGGATGCTGTACAAGTTGTGCGGTAAAAATCGTTTCGGGTAAGCTTGAACAACCAGAAGCAATGGGAGTATCTCAAGATTTAAAAGATAAAGGTTATGCACTTCTTTGTGTTGCGAAAGCAATAGAAGATATTGAAGTCGAGACTACCTATTATGATGAGGTTTATGATTTACAATTTGGCCAATATTTTGGTAAAGGAAAAACGAGAAAAGCTCCTCCCTGGGAATTTGAGGAAGATTAATTATTATGCTTGAAATTCAAGAATTTGAAAAAATCAATTCAGAAGTTGATTTAACTTTTCTTACTAACATAGCTAAAGAGAGTGCTCTTATAGGAAATGAAATTCTAATTAAAAATTATAATAAAATTCAAACAATCACATCAAAGGGGAGAAAAGGTGATTTAGTTACCAACGTAGATTTAGAAGTAGAAGAGAAAATTAAGGAGTACTTAACAAGTAAAACTCCCGAAATTTCTATTCATGCGGAAGAATCAGGAAAATTAATAAAGACTTCGGATTTAACTTGGTGCATTGACCCATTAGATGGAACAACTAACTATTCTCACGGTTATCCATTCTTTGGAACTTCAATAGGTCTCTTATATAAAAATAATCCTATCTTAGGTGCTATTTCGGTACCATATTTAAATGAACTTTATTCTGCATGCATAGGGAAAGGTTCATATTGCAATGATAAAAAACTGTTGGTATCAGATACTAATTCTCTTATCAATAGTCTTCTCGTAACAGGTTTTGCCTATGATAGGTTTGATACTGAAGATAATAATTATGCAGAATTTTGTTATCTAACACATAAAACTAGAGGAGTAAGGAGAGGAGGTGCAGCGGCTGTTGATTTAGCATTTGTTGCCTCAGGGAAAGTTGATGGATATTGGGAAAGAGGTCTAGAAATATGGGATTTAGCTGCTGGTGCTATTATTGTTAAAGAAGCTGGTGGTTCCGTTTCTGATTATCCTAACGGTGAATTTAATCTTAGCTCTGGAAGAATATTGGCTTGCAGTCCTAGACTTGAAGAAGAGCTAAAAACGGAATTAAGCAAAGTAACTCCTCTTAATAAACAACTTTACACTTAAAATAAAATTATCGTTTTAAAATGAGTGATATTAAAGAATTTAATTTAATAGATGTAAGGAATAACTCCTCAATTATAAATGATTTAAATAATGTATATAAGTTGTGGGGTTATGAAGAAATTTCACCTTCATTTATTAATGATATTGAGACAATCAAAGGTAGAGAAGTGATTGATGGGGACGAACTTATTGGAATAGTAAGTAATAGTTCGTTATGTTTAAGACCAGAAATGACAACATCAATTGTTAAATTAACATCCACAAGATTATTGAATAAGAAGAGACCAATAAGACTATTTAATAGCGGTATTGTATTTAATAAAAAACAAAGTTATAAAAATACTTTTAAATTTCAAGAAAATTTACAAAGCGGCATAGAACTAATCAGTTATGACACTCAATACCCTGAGATTGAGGTGATTAATATATTATTTGATGCAATTGATAATATCAATTTAATTGATAGTTTTAATCTAACTCTTCTTGTTAGTACAACAAAAATAATGGATTTAATATTATTTAATTATAAAAATAATAATTATGAGGAGATTAAAAAATGCATGGTAAATTTAGATCAAGAATCATTAGATAAATTAAATATTGATAACAATGATAAAGCAATATTAAAGGAATTATTATTTACAAGAGGGGAACCCGCAATCATACTTAAAAAGCTTAAAAATGTTTATGGTAATAATAATGTGATTGAGGAACTTGACTGTTTATTTAATACTTTATCAAAAATTTCAAAAAAATATAATATAAAATTACAACTTGATCCTACTTATCAACCTCATCTTAATTTATATGCAGGTATAGTTTTTCAACTTATTTGCGATAATAATAATATTAAAACCATAATTGCAAAAGGTGGTAGGTATGACGAATTAGTAAGATATTTTAATCCTAATGAAAAAATAATTAATGGAATTGGATTCACAATCTCTATAGATAATTTAAGAGAATTGATAGTTGAAAAATCTCAAACTAAAAAGAAGGTGTTGTTGTTATTTAAAGATTCTTATTTACTAGATAAAGGTATAAATGAGCAAAAAGCATTGCAAAAAAAAGGGATAATTACAATACTATATTTAAATCCATGTAATGAAAACTCAAAAGCAAACATTCTTATGAAAGAACATAACTGTACTGAAATTCAATGGATTAAATAATTTTTCCCTTTGAGTTTTATAAAAAAAGCAATTTGAATAAGCTACGACAATATAAATTTTTAGTACGGACAATACTCCTAATTAAACTTGATTAACCTTAAAATTGGAAATAAAATCTAGTAGTTAAAAAAAAAAAGAAATTAAAAATGGAAAAAGGCGAAATTAGAATAAATACT
Organism: Prochlorococcus sp. AG-321-D23; assembly: GCA_003283445.1. Classification (GTDB taxonomy): domain Bacteria; phylum Cyanobacteriota; class Cyanobacteriia; order PCC-6307; family Cyanobiaceae; genus Prochlorococcus_A. Next base: position 2,735 of record QBXG01000004.1, read on the forward strand.
GAAAATATTTTTCCAATAATAAAAAAAGCTGTATATTCTGATCACGAAATTTTTTTAAGAGAACTCGTTAGTAATGCTGTAGATGCAATTAGTAAAAGAAGAATGGCCTCAATGGCTGGAGATTGTGAAAATTGTGATGAACCTCAAGTAAAAATAACTATTGATAGGGAAAAAAATATCTTAAAAATTTCTGATAATGGTATTGGAATGAATGATGAAGAAATAAAAAAATATATAAACCAAGTTGCTTTTTCAAGTGCTGAAGAGTTTCTAACGAAATATAAAAAAGATAATGACGAATTTATAGGACATTTTGGATTGGGTTTTTACTCTAGTTTTATGGTCGCAGATAAAGTCAACATTTTAACTAAATCAGCTATTGGTAATAGTAAAACTTTTAATTGGTCATGTGATGGCTCACCTAATTTCACATTAGAAGAATCTGAAAGAGATTCAGTTGGAACTGATGTAATCCTTCATTTAATGGATGAAGAGAAAGAATTTATAGAACCTGAGAGAATTAAATCGCTTATTAAAAAATATTGCGATTTTATGCCTATAGATGTCCTATTAGAGGGTGAAACAATTAATAAAAAAAATCCACCCTGGAGAAAACAACCTAGTGAACTAAAGGATGAAGATTATATTGAACTATATAAATATTTATATCCTTTTCAAGGAGATCCTCTTTTATGGATTCATTTAAACACAGATTATCCATACGACATACAAGGTATTTTGTATTTCCCTAAATTATCTGGAAGAGCCGATTGGGAAAAAGGCGAAATTAAACTATTTTGCAACCAAGTATTTGTAAGTGACTCAATAAAGGAAATTGTACCTAAATATCTATTACCCTTGAGAGGTGTAATTGACTCTACAGATATACCATTAAATGTAAGTAGAAGTGCATTACAAACTGATAGAAAAGTCAGATCTATTTCATCATTCATTTCTAAAAAGATTGCTAATAAGTTAAAAGACTTAATAAAAAATTCTCCTGAATTTTATACAGAAATTTGGGATTCAATTTCTGCCTTTATTAAGATTGGTGCAATCGAGGACGAAAAGTTTGCTGATCTTGTAGAAAATAGTATTATTTTTGAAACAATTATAAATTCTGAAAAAGACGTAAAAAAATATCTCGATGATAAATCTCTTATAAAATCTAAAGAAAAGTTTTACACAACATTATCAAATTACAAAGAGAGAAATAACATAGTCGATTCTAAAAAAATTATTTATTGTTCTGATCTAATTGGGCAATCTAGTGCTTTAAAAATTTGTTTATCTGACAACAAAGAAGTAATAAAATCTGATCCTTTAATAGATGCACAATTTCTTCCATGGATAGAAAATAAAAATGAAAATTATCAATTTCAAAGAGTCGATTCTGAAATAAATGAGCTAGAGGACAAAGATTCAAAAGAAATAGTTGATAAAGATGGCAAATCAAACACAGATAATTTAAAGGACATTATTTCTAAAGCATTAAATAACGACAAAGTAACAGTAAAAGTTCAATCTCTTAAAAGTAAAGATGCTCCTCCAGCAATGATATTGTTACCTGAACAAATGAGAAGAATTAACGATATGGGGGCGTATATGGAACAAAAGATGCCTGGATTGCCTGAATATCACGTCTTATTAATTAATAAAGAACATCCACTCATTGCAGGATTAAATAAAATAACAGGTAATAAAATTATTCTTGATAAAAAAGACCCAGTTAAAAATCCATTAGCATCAAAAATTGCTAATCATGTTTATGACATGGCGAAATTAAGTGTAGGAGGATTAGATCAAGAACAAATTATAAATTTGCAAAATAATAATGCCGATTTAATTTCAGATTTACTTAAAACATCAACATAAGTAGTGTGTTAAAATTAATGATTATATACTCCAAATAATATGTCCAGGGTTTGTGAGCTGACAGGTGCAAAAGCTAATAATGGAATGGCAGTTAGTCATTCACATATACGTACTAAGAAACTGCAACAAGTAAATTTACAAAAAAGGAGACTTTGGTGGCAAGAAGGTAAAAAGTGGATAAACATAAAAATTAGTACTAAGGCATTAAAATCAATACAAAAGGTTGGTTTAGATAAGGTTGCCAAAACAAATGGAGTAGATCTTAATAAGTTCTGATTTTGATGAAGAGTTTATTTGGGCTTTTTGTAATATTAATATCGTTATTATTTAATCTTAAATCTGCAATTGCTTTTGATTATGCTCCTGAGATAGGAGATTTAGCCCCGAGTTTCCATTTAGAAGGAATAAACAAAAGTAATAAATCTAAAAAAATATGGGATTCTAATGAATTAAAAGGAAAATGGATAGTTTTATATTTTTATCCTAAGGATTTTACCGCTGGTTGTACTCTAGAAGCCAAAGGATTTACTCAATTAAAAAACGACTTTTCTAAATATAATGCTCAAATAATAGGAATAAGTGCAGACAATCAAGATTCTCACGACAGTTTTTGCAGTGAAAAATCAATAAATTACACATTATTATCCGACCCCAATGGAACTATTAGTGCAAAATATGGGTCCTGGATTCCTCCTTATTCCGATAGGAATACTTTTTTGATTTCACCAGAGGGAGAAATAACATACCGATGGATAAGTGTTTTACCAATCAATCATGCAAAAGAAGTACTTAATATTTTAAAGAAAAATATATAAATATTTTGCACGAACTTTCATTTGGTACTTGGTTAATTCATATCAGCTCAGTAATAGAATGGATTTATGCAATTTTTATAATAAACAAAATAAGTAACTATAAAAATCTAGAGCTTTATTACTGGTTAAGTCTCGCAATGATACCTAATTTAATTGGAGCCATGTGCGCAATTACTTGGCATATTTTTGATAATCAGCCTGAATTATATGGGTTAGTTACCCTTCAAGGGATTTTCACTTTTCTAGGGAACTCAACATTAGCCATAGCTACTATTGCAATTTATAAAAGAACAGAATCCTATGAATGATTTTTTTTTAAAATTTCTTAATTTCTTATCAAAATTTGATAATACAGCCTTATTTGCAGCATCTATAATTCCATATTCGATTTTCTTATATTATTTATACAAGATAAAGTCATTAAATAAATTAATCAAAATTGGTTTTTCTTTAACTGTATTATTTGTGTTTATAACCATAGTAATTTCGATATTTTCTCTTAATTACTATCACAGAACTCTCGTTGAAGTTGATGTACTTCATGGGTCAGCAGAATTCTTCTTAACCTTGAGTGATTTCGTAATTTTACTGGGTTTTATAAAGATGTTAAATCGGTTAGAAGTAAATAACTCTTAAGACCTTTTACAATTATGTGTTTTATTGCTCAAAATGTAGGAGAATATTAGAAATAACATTTTCTTATGATTACTACATTATTTGCAGCTGCAACTGTTCCAGCAACTTTTGAATGGTCTCCAAAGTGTGCTGTAGTCATGATTGCATGTAATATTTTGGCCTATGCAATAGCTAGAGCGACAATAAGAAAACCCACAGAAGGTTTTATGATGCCAAATGCTAGGTTTTTTGGAGGATTAAGTCATGGTGCTTTTGTAGGTGCTAATTGCTTAGGTCATTTATTAGGGGCAGGTTCTATATTGGGTCTTGCTTCAAGAGGGGTTTTATAAAATAATATATAAACTTATTTTTTAACTAAATAACTTAAATCTTTTAATAATATTTTCAGACATTTGCTTGGGCATAAGACCTAATTTTTCTTTGCTTTGATCAGGAGATGCATGGTCAACTAATACATCAGGTATTCCTATTCTAAACACAGGAATATGAATCTCATTATCATTTAATAATTCAACAATTGCTGAACCAAAACCTCCAATTAAAGTACCCTCTTCCATCGTTACAACTTTTTTAAGTCTATTTGCTAATGGGAGAATTAAATCTTTATCAAGAGGTCTTACAAACCTAGCATTAACTACACAAGATTTTATATTTTTTTCTTTTAATAATTTTGAGGTTTCAATAGCTGAAGAAACCATAGACCCATAAGCAATTATAAGAATATCATTCCCATCTTCTAGAATTTCACCTTCGCCAATTTTTAAAGGTTCCCATCCTTCGTCCATAACTGCAACTCCACGTCCTGAACCTCTTGGAATACGTAATGCAGTAGGTCCATTATGATTAATTGATGTAATTAACATTCTCTGAAGTTCAGCTTCATCTTTGGGTGCCATCAAAACAAAATTTGGTATTGATCTCATATAACTAATGTCATACTGACCTTGATGAGTAGGACCATCAGCACCAACAATTCCTGCTCTATCTAAAACAAAAGAGACTGGTAATTTTTGAATACCAACATCATGAATTAATTGATCAAAAGCACGTTGTAAGAAAGTACTGTAAATTGCAACAACTGGTTTAAGACCATCGCAGGACATTCCGGCAGCTAATGTAACTGCATGTTGCTCAGCTATTCCTACATCAATATATTGTTCTGGAATATTTTTTTGTAATAAATCTAGCCCAGTTCCAGTGGCCATTGCTGCTGTAATCCCTATAACCTTACTGTCTTGCTCACAAATTTTTAAAAGAGTTTGACCAAATATTTTACTATAACTAACTGGTTTAGGCTTGCTTGATGGAATTGATTTACCGGTCGAAAGATCGAATGATGATTGAGCATGATAACCTACTTGATCTGCTTCCGCATATGGATATCCTTTCCCTTTTGTTGTAACAACATGAACCAATACTGGTCTTTTAAGTCTATGAGCAGCATTGAAAGTATTTATAAGATTAGAAATATCATGACCATCAATTGGTCCCATATACGTAAAACCAAGCTCTTCAAAAACTGCTCCAACCTTAGGTACCGCTAAACGTCTAACACTTCCTTTTATAGTTTTTAGTTCTTCGGGTAAATCTTTGCCTATAAGAGGAATATTCTTAACACTTTCTTGAACACTGTTTGATAAAAATTGTAGAGGAGGACTTAATCTGACCTTATTTAAATAAGTTGAAAGTGCTCCAACTGGTGGAGATATAGACATGTCATTGTCGTTTAGAATTACTAAAAAAGGAGTTTCAGGTAGGGTTCCTGCATGATTTATCGCTTCTAAAGCCATTCCGCCAGTTAATGCTCCATCTCCTATAACAGCAACACATTTATGATTTTCACCTTTTGCATCTCTTGCTATTGCCATTCCTAAAGCAGCTGAAATAGAAGTACTAGCATGACCTGCTCCAAAATGATCAAATTTACTTTCTGAGCGTTTTAGATAACCAGCTATACCCTTTTGTTGGCGTAAAGAATCAAACTCATTGAAACGTCCAGTAATTAACTTATGAGGATAGGCCTGATGACCAACATCCCATACAACTTTATCAAAATCAAGATCTAATGTTTGATATAAAGCAAGTGTTAATTCAACTACCCCTAGTCCAGGACCTAGATGACCTCCACTTGTTGAAACTACCTCCAAATGTCTCTCTCTAATCTGACAGGCAATTTCCTCTAATTGTGATACCGTTAAACCATGTAATTGATTTGGATGGCTTAACTCACTTAAAAGCATTATTTAAAAATATTTACCTATCTAATCTAAAACGTTAAGGTGCAAATTGAGTAATTTTTTTGAAATAGATTATGTAATGTTTTATTAGATTAATATTTAATGCTAAAAATATAAATATGGAAGATTATTTAAAAAAAATACTTCAGGCTAAAGTCTACGAAGTAGCTAAAAAAACACCTTTAGAAAAAGCAAATAATTTAAGTAAAGCACTTAAAAATAATATTTATCTGAAAAGAGAAGATCTTCAAGATGTATTTTCTTTTAAGATAAGAGGGGCCTTTAATAAAATGAGGCAAATACCAAAATCACAACTAGCTAATGGAGTCATAACGTCAAGTGCTGGTAATCACGCTCAAGGAGTCGCGTTAAGTGCATTGAAATTAAATTGTAACGCAACAATATTAATGCCAAGAACTACACCATTAGTAAAAGTAAATGCTGTAAGAAATCTAAAAGCAACTGTTATATTATTCGGTGATAATTACGATGAAACCTATAAGGAAGCATTACGCCTTAGTGAAGAAAATAATTTATGTTTTATTCATCCATTCGATGATCCTGAAGTAATAGCAGGCCAAGGGACAATCGCAATTGAACTAGAACAACAAGCAAAAGAACCACCAGAAGCAATATATGTTGCGGTTGGAGGAGGAGGTTTAATAGCTGGTATTTCTATATACATAAAAAAAATTTGGCCACAAGTAAAAATAATTGGTGTAGAGCCTGAAGATGCTGATGCGATGACTAAATCCCTAAATAATTCAAAATTAATAGAATTAGCATCAGTCGGTCAGTTTGCTGATGGCGTAGCAGTAAAAAAAGTTGGAGAAAAAACCTTTGAAATCGGAAGAAAATATATCGACAAAATGATTACTGTAAATACTGATGAAATATGTGCCGCTATTAAGGATGTTTTTGAAGATACCAGATCAATTCTAGAACCAGCTGGAGCTCTATCTATTGCAGGAATGAAAAAGGATATATTCGGATCAAAATACGCAAATAAAAATATGATTGCCATCGCATGTGGGGCAAATATGAATTTCGAAAGACTACGATTTGTAGCAGAAAGATCTGCACTTGGAGAGTACAAAGAAGCAATGTTTGCTGTTGAAATACCAGAACAAGCGGGGAGCTTAATTAATTTCTGTAGTTTGTTAAATAATAGAAATTTAACGGAATTTAGCTATAGGATGTCCAACTCAGTTAATGCTCAAATATTTGTAGGAATCGAGGTTAATGGAGTAATTGATAAAGAAGAACTTTTACAAGAATTTAGTAAATCAAATTATCCATTTATAGATATAAGTAATGATGAATTATCTAAAAATCATCTAAGACATATGGTAGGTGGTCGTTTGCCTCAAAAATTTACTGAATTAGAAAATTCAAAATATGTCGAATTGCTATATAGATTTGAATTCCCAGAAAGGCCAGGAGCATTAATAAATTTTCTTAAAAATATGAAATCAGATTGGACAATAAGCATCTTTCACTATAGAAATCATGGCTCTGATGTAGGAAAAATTGTTATAGGAGTATTAATAGATAGTGCTGAAATTAATTGCTGGAATAAATTTGTTGAATTCTTAGGATATAAATACTGGGATGAAACTAATAATAAAACATATAAATTATTCCTTGGTGCATCTGAATAAAATAAGGTAACTTGGGAAAGAGTTAGGTAGTAAAGAAATTAATCCAACTGATCTAATTACTGAAAAATTAACCGATATAAGTTTGGTTACAAGAGTTGAGGCTGTTCTGTATCTAAAAGGAAGACCAATATCAAAAAAAAATCTTTCAGAAATTACTAATGCGGATGTTAATTCTATTGACAAAGCATTAACAGAATTAAAGGAAAAATACTCAAACACAAAATCTGCAATTGAATTAAATGAAATTAATAGTTGTTTTTGTCTAGAGTTAAAATCAACTCTAAATGAATTTGTAGAGGATTTATTACCATCTGAATTAAGAACATCAGAATTAAGGACACTCGCAACAATTGCAATAAAGAAAAAAATACTGCAATCAGATCTTATAGTTTTAAGAGGGTCAGGAGCTTACGACCATATAAAAGAATTAACAAATAAAAATTTTATTATTAAACGTAAGCAAAAAGATGGGAGATCTTATTGGCTATCATTATCTGAAAAATTTTTTCAAACTTTTGCTGTAAGCAATGAATATTTATCGCAAATAGGCGGCTATAAAAAGTAAATGTTACAATTAACAAAACTACTAGAGAATAATGTTATCTGAGATTTTTGCGGTTTTAGGACAAACTTTATCAATTTATTCATTTATTTTGATTATTAGGATTTTACTTACTTGGTTTCCTGGAATAGATTGGAGCAATGGAATATTATCAGCATTAACGTCAATAACAGATCCATATTTAAATATATTTAGAGGAATAATCCCTCCAATTGGTGGGTTTGATATTTCATCATTATTAGCTTTCTTACTACTTAATGTTATCCAAAACCTTATTACTAATCTTCAATATGCCAGCCTAGGATATGGTTAAATTTAACGATCATCTCCCGAACCAGAAATATTACCATTAGCTGCTCTTAATTTCAATTTATCTAAATTTAGTAAAGCAACTTCCTCCAAGTTGAAATCAAATTCATTGCAAAGATTAGATAAATACCATAAAACATCACCTAATTCTTTTTTTATCCCTTTCTTAGATTCATCATCAAATATACCTTTTTTATCTCTAATTACTTTTTTAACTTTTTCTGCAACTTCACCCGCTTCACCAACCAATCCTAGTGTTGGATATATATTGTTTGAGCCTAAGTTTGGATATTGGGCTGTCAAGCGGGCTTGCTTCTGATAAGTTTTAAAATCCATAGATCAAATAACTAACTTTGTGTATGTTAAATTTACTTATATCTAGCAATATTATTTATATATGTCGAATATTGATTTAAAAAGAAGAACAAAAATCGTAGCAACAATTGGTCCAGCTACTCAATCTGAAGAAATTATTACTGATCTTATAAAAGCTGGAGTTACAACATTTCGATTAAATTTTTCTCATGGCGATCATAAAGATCATCAAGAAAGAATTAAAACCATAAGAAAAGTCTCTGAAAAGTTAGATCTAGATATTGGAATACTTCAGGATCTTCAGGGTCCTAAAATAAGATTAGGAAGATTTAAAGATGGTCCTGTAAAAGTAAAAAAAGGAGATAAATTCTCATTAACTTCTAATGAAGTTGAATGTACAAAAAGTATAGCTAATGTTACGTACAACAAACTTGCCCAGGAAGTAACTTCAGGAAAAAGAATATTGTTAGATGATGGAAAAATTGAAATGATTGTTGAAAAAGTTGACATAGGAAATAATTTATTAGAGTGTAAAGTAACTGTTGGAGGAGTTCTCTCTAATAACAAAGGAGTAAATTTTCCAGATGTACAATTATCTGTAAAAGCATTAACTGATAAAGATATAGAAGATCTTGAATTTGGCTTAACTGCTGGTGTTGATTGGATAGCTCTGAGTTTTGTAAGAAATCCATCTGATATTAACGAAATAAAAAATTTAATAAATAAGAATGGACATTCAATTCCTGTAGTAGCGAAGATTGAAAAATTTGAAGCAATAGATCAAATAGATTCAATATTACCTTTGTGTGACGGGGTTATGGTTGCACGAGGAGACTTAGGAGTTGAAATGCCAGCAGAAGAAGTACCTCTTTTACAAAAAGAGTTAATTAGAAAAGCAAATACACTAGGTATCCCAATTATTACCGCCACACAAATGCTTGACTCAATGGCATCAAATCCAAGACCAACTCGTGCTGAAGTAAGTGATGTTGCGAATGCAATTCTTGATGGTACTGATGCCGTGATGCTTTCAAATGAGACAGCTGTGGGTGATTATCCAGTAGAAGCTGTTGAAACCATGGCGACAATTGCTAGAAGAATTGAACGTGATTATCCACTAAAAGCAATTGAGAGTCACCTTCCTAGTACTATTCCAAATGCAATAAGCGCCGCAGTCAGCAACATTGCAAGACAACTTGATGCTGGGGCAATTATCCCTTTAACTAAATCTGGTTCAACAGCCCGTAATGTAAGTAAATTCAGACCTCCTACTCCAATTCTTGCCACCACGACAGAGAGAAGTGTCGCGAGAAGATTACAATTAGTATGGGGAGTGACTCCTTTATTAGTCAAAAATGACGATAGAACAGCAAAAACATTCAGTATTGCAATGCAAATAGCACAAGAACTAGGGATTCTGAAGCAAGGAGACTTGGTAGTTCAGACTGCAGGGACGCTAACAGGTATAAGTGGTTCGACTGATCTAATAAAGGTTGGATTAGTAAGAAAAGTAGTAACTCGAGGAATATCAATAGGGGAGTTAGGTGTTACTGGCAAAGCAAGAAATATAAAGACTTATCTTGATTTATCATTGATATCGCAAGGTGAAATTTTATTTGTACCAAAAAACATGTTAATGGATTTACCTTACACTAAGAAAATTACTGGAATAGTTACTGATGAAAATATAGATGAATGCTACAAAATATTCAAAAAAAATAATATTAAGGTATCCACTATTTGTAATTTATCTGCTATTGACAATCTTGTATCGAATGGGGATTTAATAACATTACAACTCAATGAAGGAGTTGTTTATATGGGGCAGATAGAAGACGATGAAGATGCACTAGATAAATATAAGTATGTCTAGGAATATATCTCTTAAAGAAGCCTTTAATATGGCTGGTAAGACTTTAGTTTCAAACAAATTAAGAAGTTCTCTTACTATGCTTGGAATAATAATAGGTAATGCATCAGTAATAACACTTGTAGGATTAGGTAGAGGAGCTCAAACTCTTGCCAAAAATCAATTAAGTAATTTAGGTGCAAACGTTTTATTTATTGTTCCAGGCAATAACGATACTCGAAGAAGAGGTATATCATTTCCAAAAAATCTTGTTTTAGAAGATTCAATTGCAATTAACAATCAAGTCCCTAGTGTTAAAAAAGTTGCACCACAAATCTCTGCAAATGAAATTGTTCAATCAAATTCAAAAAGCTTAAATATTTCAATTGCTGGGGTTACTCCTGAATTTCTTGACGTAAGAAGTTTTGAGGTAGATGAAGGAAGATTCATCTCCCAAAGTGACGTAAATTCAGCCAGAAGTTTTGTTGTAATTGGACCTGATCTAAAGGAAGACTTTTTTAAGGGGAACAATGTAATTGGAGAAAAAATAAGAATTAAAGATCACACCTATGAAATAATTGGAATTTTGAAACCTAAAGGTGCTGTTTTTGGTAGCAATCAAGATAAAAATGCATATATTCCTCTTACTACCATGGTCAATAGAATAAGCGGAAAAGATCCTACCTATGGAGTTAGCTTAAGTTTTATTAGTGTAGAAGCTACAAGTAAAAACAAAACTAGTGCTGCAAAGTTCCAAATTACAAATTTATTGCGTCAAAGACATAACATCGTAAGAGACGATGATTTTGCAGTTAGATCTCAAGAAGATGCTTTAAATATCGTAACAAACATTACAAGTGGTCTTACATTTTTATTGGCAGGTATAGGTGCTGTCTCTCTTTTTGTTGGAGGTATAGGAATAATGAATATAATGCTGGTTTCTGTAAGTGAAAGAACAGAGGAGATTGGTTTAAGGAAAGCAATAGGAGCAAAACAATCAGATATTCTTATACAATTTTTATTTGAGGCTTTAATTTTATCTACTATTGGAGGGTTGGTTGGAACAACAACCGGTTTAACAGGGGTATTTCTTCTAGGAGTAATAACTCCGTTGCCAGCTTCGGTAGGAATAACAACAACGTTGGCAACAATGATAATTTCAGGTTCAATAGGATTAATCTTTGGAGTTTTACCAGCCCAAAGAGCCTCACAATTAGATCCAATTGTTGCTCTAAGAAGTTTGTAAATCTTTATTAGTAAATGTTAAATGTTAGTAAACTCATTGAGGTATTTATAAGTCTCCAAATAATTATAATTTCTACATTTATTCCTGTTTTTTTCTCTATACCTTTTACTAATAAGCTTGTTGGTACATTTGAGATGCCTATTACATGGCAATTACCCTCAATTGTAATAATTACCTTAATATTTAACGGTAAAATAGTAATAAAAGCATTTAGTATCTATTTAATAATTGGTTTGTTTTTTATTCCAGTATTTGACCAGGGAGGTTCATTAGGATATTTATTAACTCCAAATTTTGGTTACTTATTAGGAATGTATCCATTAATAAAAATAATAGATAATTTAAATAAAAGAAATCAAATGATTAAATATTATGACCTTTTAAAATACGGAATACTAGGAATAATTAGTACACATCTTACAGGTATAATTTATAATTGCATTTTAGTTTTATATTTTAAACAATCGGAAATACTCCTATATAATATTTCAAAATATTCATTAGGAAAATTTGGATATCATTTATTAATGCTCACACCTATTACTGTACTTTTTAAAATCTACAATAATAACAGATATCAAAGATGATGTTAAATATAAAAAAAGAAAGATTTTATTATATTTTATTATCTATTTTAATTATTTTATCTGATCAATTTACAAAACACATTATCGATATAAATAATACATCCTATATAAATAAAGACCTTTTACTTTTTAGTATTGATTACGTGAAAAATTATGGAGCAGCATTTAATATTTTAAATGGTAACAGAATTTTTTTATCAACAATAAGTACAATAATAACGTTGTTTTTAATATATTTTATTTTATATAAAAAAAATTTAAGTTATTTAGATTTATTGAGTTATAGCTTTATTTTAGCAGGTACGATAGGAAACGGAATTGATAGAATTACAAATGGTTACGTTATAGACTTTATTAATTTAAACTTTATAGATTTTCCAGTATTTAATATTGCTGATATATCTATAAATATTGGTTTTATTTTTATATTATATGGACTTATTAAAAATAAACGATAATAATGTACCATTTTCTTTTTAAGAATTATAGATATTTATTAATTCTATTATTTCTTTATTTTTTATTGACAATATTTAGAAATATTTTAAATCTTTATTCTATTTTGATCATTGTTATAATTTTATTTATTTTTTATTCTAAAAATAAAAGATTATTCAAAAAAATTGTATATAAAATAATTTTTAAGCAAAAAAATAGTTTTTCTTTTAGAAATAAATATGGAGCTGCAAAAAATAGTCTTGAAGCAATAGATGAAATTAATAAAAAAATATCCAATAAAATATATGGAGATTTATTGAAATACGAAAAAATAAAACTTGAAAAACAGTTCAAGTACGGAGACTATAACGTTATATTATTTGGTGCGGGATCATCTGGAAAAACCTCCATAGCAAGAGCACTATTTAAAAATTTAATTGGAAAGATTTCCCCAACAATTGGTACTACAAAAGATATAACAAGTTATAAAATAAGAATCCCAATCTTAAAAAGAAATATAAATATAATTGATACGCCTGGGTTATTTGAAGCTTTTAGAGAAGGTCAAGAAAGGGAGAAATCCACAATAATGGAGGCATCAAAATCAGATCTGATTCTTTTTGTAATTGATCAAGATATCAATAAATATGAACTCTATCTAATTAGAGAATTACAAAATTTGAAGAAGAAAATAATTATTGTTTTAAATAAATGCGACTTAAGATCAGATAAACAAAATAATATCATTAGAGAAAACATTATCTCAATTACATCTACAAAAAATATCAAACTATCAGTTATAAAAACTATTGCTTCATCTAAAGTCTTCTCAAATAATTTAGTAAACTCATTAAAAACAACTTCTGATGTAAGTAATCTATTTAAAGAGATAATTGAAACACTTGATGCGAATGGAGAAGAATTACTAGCTGATAATATTCTTTTTAGATGTAATAAATTAGGACTAATCAGTAAAAATATAATATCGGAGCAAAGAAATTTAAGTGCTAATAAAGTAATAAATAAATATACTTTGATTACCGGAGGAGTAATATTGGTAAATCCTCTGCCAGCTGTAGATTTTATAACAACAACATCTGTAAATGTTCAAATGATCATTGAAATTTCGAAAATATATGATTCCAAGATAACAAAAAAAGAAGCAGTAGAATTATCAAAATCATTAATAACAACTTTAGCAAAACTTGGCATTTTGAGAGGTGGACTTAGTGTTATTACAAACGCATTAGCCTCAAATTTCACAACTATATTTATTTCAAAATCATTACAGTCGATAACCTCATGTTGGTTAATAAAAATAGTAGGTTTATCAATAAAAGAATATTTTAATAATGGAAAAAATTGGGGAGATGGTGGGATTCAAGAAGTAATTGAGGATATTTACAAATTAAATAAAAGGGAAGATATCCTAAATAATTTCATTAGAGAAGCAATAAATAATATAAAAATTAACGAGGATCCAAAATCTCAAATAAAATTGCCGCCATATTTGCAGAGTGACTAGTTATTTGATTGTTTAAGAAAGATCTAAAGTCAAAAACAGTAATTAATATTAAATATAAAATACAGATTAATATCGAAATAAAACCCGTTAAAATTGCTATTAATTTTGATCTACTAATTTTCATAAGAATTAATTTAGTAATTTCAATAGATCATTAATATGAGATTCACTTGTATTGTAATTCCCAAAAACTGCTCTTAAATAATATCTATTTTTAAATAGAGGCCTAGAAATCATGAAGTTCTTTTTAAGAAGTTTTTTTCTTTTTTTTAAAGTCCATGAATCTGATTCGTTTTTATTCATACCCTTTGGTAAAAAGGAAATTATATGCAAAGGACCAGAATATAAATCATATTTGTATTTATCTAAATTATTTTCGAAGAATATTCTTCTCTTAATAGATAAATTTAATACATCCTCTATTCCTCGCATACCTAGAAATCGCAACCCTAACCATAATTTGATTATTTCAGCGGGTCTAGAACCTTGTATCCCTAGTTCGCCTCTATTAAAGAAATTGTTTTCATTAGTAACGTAAGGTAACCCTGTAGAAAATGTATTTTTAAGAATTTCAATATTTGAAACTATTAAAAGGGATGAAGTTTTTGTAATTCCAAGTATTTTTTGTGGATTAATAGTTATTGAATTCGCGAGATGAACATTAATAATTCCATTGATCGGTAAATTAGTAATTGAAAAAATCCCACCTATAGATCCGTCAATGTGAAGCCAAATATTTCTTTCATTACAAAATTTACTGATGTTATCTATAGGGTCTATTGCTCCACGAACCGTTGTACCAAGAGTGGCAACAATAGCAAATATTCTTTTACCTTCAATAGAACATTTATCAACAGTCTTTTTAAGCTCAATCATATCCATACATCCATCTTTATCTGTTTTGACTTTAATTAAATTATTTTTTTCAAGACCCATAATTCTATTACATTTATCAAATGATGAATGAGCATCTTCGCTAATTAAATAAACTGCCTTTGGATCAGTTTCAAGTCCGGCATAGTTCCTTGCTGTGACCAACGCATTTAAATTACTTAAAGTCCCGCCACTGGCTGCAACGCCGCCTGCTAAATCCGAAAAACCTAGTTTTATTGAAAACCACTTGCAAATTGATTCCTCAAGAAGAGAAACACTTGGTGATAATTCATGTGCAAGAAGATTATTATTTAAGCCAGCAGCTATTAAATCTCCCAAAATAGAAATGATTAATGGTGGAGGGTCTAGATGAGCAAGGGAACCTGGATGTACTGGATTAAAAGAACTATAAATAAGACTCTCAATCTCAGAGAATAAAACTTCAAAAGACTTTCCCTGTTCTCCAGGAACTGAACATTCAAAGTTACTATCGATGGGTATAGGGCCTAATTTGTCTGAATCTGAAAACCATTTGCATATTATTTCAGAAGTTCGATTGAGAAGTATAAGCAAACTTTCGTTACTTCCAGAAGATGTCGGAAATAGATTGTTTTGATTATTATTTGAATCTGAAGTCATTCTTTAAAATAATTATTAATAAGGTTATTTATAATGTTTAAAAAAAACGAAATTGATATAATGAACTATAAAACTATAAATCGGCATAAAAATATTGAGCACTTAGATTATCTTAAATGGATGAAATTCATTTTACGAAGATCAGAGGAAGTCGGTAAGGTTGAATTACCAATTACAGCAGTAATAATAGATGAGAATGGAAGATGTATTGGTAGAGGGAGTAATAAAAGAGAACTTAACAATGACCCCTTAGGACATGCAGAATTAATAGCACTAAGACAAGCTTCATGGATTAAAAATGATTGGCGATTTAATGAATGCAGCATAATTGTAAATTTAGAGCCCTGTACAATGTGTGCTGCGGCATTAATTCAAGCAAGAATGGGTCATGTGATATATGGTACAGAAGATGATAAAAGAGGGGGATTCGGAGGCACGATTGATTTATCTAAGCATAAAAGCGCACATCATAAAATGAAAGTAGAAGGAGGGATTTTAAATCAGGATTGTAAAAATAAAATTAAGTTATGGTTTAAAAAGATGAGGAATCAAAAATAGAAAACTTCTTTAATTCTGTATCAAATAAATTTAATAATCGATCAACATTCTCTTCACTAGAGTTAAACCCCATTAATCCAATTCGCCAAACCTTACCAGACAATGCACCTAGTCCATTTCCTATTTCAATACCAAAATTTTTCAAAAGATGATTTCTAAATGCGTCTCCATCTACTGCAGGAGGAATTTTCACTGTTGTCAGAGTAGGTAATCTAAATTCACTAGAAACATGTAACTCCATACCTAAACTTTCTAATCCCTTCCATAATTTAATTGCATTTAAATTGTGTCTTCTCCAAATATTTTCTAAGCCTTCATTAGCGATTAAGCGCAAACCCTCTCTTATTGCAAAATTCATATTCACTGGAGCAGTATGATGGTAAACACGATCAGATCCCCAATATCTATTCAATAAGGATAAATCTAAGTACCAATTTGGAACTTTAGAAGTTCTTGCACTAAGCTTATCTTCTGCACGTTTGTTCATTGTGAAAGGACTAAGTCCAGGAGGGCAGCTTAGACCTTTTTGGCTACAACTATAAGCAAGATCAATTTTCCAATCATCAATAAAAAGTTCTAAAGCACCTAATGATGTGACAGCATCAACTAAAAACAAACAATTATTCTTTCTGCATAAATCACCAATCCCTTCAAGAGGTTGTAATACCCCAGTTGATGTCTCAGCATGGACAATAGCAAATATTACAGGTTTTTTAGTTTCTATTTCATATTCTATTTCTTCAAAAGTAAACGCTTCTCCC
The DNA here is from genome assembly GCA_003283445.1 of Prochlorococcus sp. AG-321-D23. Taxonomy (GTDB): domain Bacteria; phylum Cyanobacteriota; class Cyanobacteriia; order PCC-6307; family Cyanobiaceae; genus Prochlorococcus_A. The sequence goes on from QBXG01000004.1 coordinate 19,621, forward strand.
CATTCTTTTTCAATTACGGATACGTCCGCTTTATATCTCGAGGCCATATCAACCAATCGATCCCCAAAATATCCTTTTTTTGCGATTAGAATTTTCTCTCCAGGCTCTATGAAGTTAGCAATAGATGCTTCCATAGCTGCGCTACCTGTACCACTCATAGGTAGAGTTATTCGATTATTACACTGCCATGTATATCTAAGTAATTTTTGTACCTCGGACATTAACTCTATATATGCCTCATCTAAATGCCCTATTGGATTAAGTGCTAAAGCCTTAAGGACTTCGGGATGAGCATTTGAAGGACCAGGCCCTAATAAAAGTCTTGAAGGAACATAAGTTTTATCGAGATGAGGTAGATTCTCTTCATTTAAAGTTGAAATGAGTTTTGTTTCGGTCAAAACCTTTTAAAGCATTACTTTTAAATTAAACTAATTTATATACTAAAGCGAATAATGTTTAAAGAAATTCATCCAATTTAAATATTTTAGTTAACAATTGGTAAACATATAACTTGAAATACTCAAAGAACCCAGCAAGTGTTGAAAAAAGTTACCTTTGATACATAATTAGATTCATCAAGTTATTAATTTTATTGGAGGTATAAACAAAGAAATGGCCAAGTCTCCCAAAGACGTTTTAAGTCAGATCAAGGATGAAGGAATTGAACTCATCGATCTAAAATTCACTGACATTCATGGTAAATGGCAACATCTAACCTTGACAGCAGACATGATTGAGGAAGAATCATTTACAGAAGGTCTTGCCTTTGATGGATCTTCTATAAGAGGTTGGAAAGCGATTAACGCATCTGACATGTCTATGGTCCCAGATTCAAGTACCGCATGGATCGATCCTTTTTATAAACATAAAACCTTAAGCATGATTTGCTCTATTCAAGAGCCAAGAAGCGGAGAACCCTATGACAGGTGCCCAAGATCATTAGCTCAAAAGGCATTAAAATATTTAGATTCTACAGGTATAGCAGATACTGCATTTTTTGGACCAGAGCCAGAATTCTTTTTGTTCGATGATGTTAGATATGACTCTAAAGAAGGTAGTTGTTTTTATAGTGTAGATACTATTGAAGCTCCCTGGAATACTGGTCGATCAGAAGAAGGTGGAAACCTAGGTTATAAAATTCAATATAAAGAGGGCTATTTCCCCGTTGCTCCAAATGACACTGCTCAAGACATAAGGTCTGAAATGTTATTACAAATGGCTGAATTAGGAATTCCAACGGAGAAGCATCATCATGAAGTCGCTGGAGCAGGACAACATGAACTTGGTATTAAATTTGATTCCTTAATAAGCTCGGCTGATAGTGTTATGACTTATAAATATGTTGTAAGAAACGTAGCCAAAAAATATGGGAAAACAGCGACATTTATGCCTAAACCAGTATTTAACGATAATGGAACAGGCATGCATGTTCATCAGAGTTTATGGAAAAGTGGTCAACCTCTATTTTATGGCGAAGGATCATATGCAAATCTATCTCAGACAGCAAGGTGGTACATCGGAGGTATTTTAAAACACGCTCCATCATTCCTTGCATTTACTAATCCAACAACTAATAGCTATAAAAGACTAGTTCCAGGTTTTGAAGCTCCTGTAAATCTAGTTTACTCAGAGGGTAACAGATCAGCAGCTGTAAGAATCCCTTTAACTGGACCTAATCCAAAAGCTAAAAGATTAGAATTTAGATCAGGTGATGCACTTGCTAACCCTTATTTAGCATTTTCTGTAATGATGCTAGCTGGTATTGATGGGATTAAGAATCAAATTGATCCTGGTGATGGAGTTGATGTTGACTTATTTGAATTACCAGACGAAGAGCTATCAAAAATAGATACAGTTCCGTCATCACTAAATGATTCACTAAATGCACTTAAAGCAGATAAAGATTATTTATTAGCTGGAGGAGTATTCACAGAAGATTTTATTGATAATTTTATCGATATGAAGTACGAAGAGGTTCAACAATTAAGGCAGAGGCCCCACCCTCATGAATTTTTTATGTACTATGACGCTTAAGTCAAAAAATTAAATTTAAAAATTTCAAAAGATCTTTTTGAGAATTATCACAAATAATTCTCAGATTGATTTTTTTTTTGTTGGAATATATATATAAGTAATAATAAAAAATGGCAAAAGATCAATTTTCAAAAATTGCATATAAAACACTTCAACAAGGAAAAAGTATTGCTGGATTAGCTCATAAAGAATTAAGTACAAGAATCATGAATTTCGTACTCCCGGATAATAAGCTTGGTAATTTTAAAATAGATAAAAAACTCTTGGTTGATATTCAAAATTCTATGGATCGTCTTAGAGAAGAAGATTGGAATGATGCGGAAAAAAATATATATCCCCAGAAATTATTATTTGACGAACCTTGGCTAAGATATTTAACCCAATATCCAAAAATTTGGCTGGATATGCCAAACACATGGGACCGAAGAAGAAAACAAAATTATAAAGATCTTCCTAAAAATATAGAGAATGAAAACTACCCAAAGTATTACTTAAGAAATTTTCACCATCAGACAGATGGTTATCTTTCTGATTTTTCGGCGAGTATTTATGATTTACAAGTAGAAATTCTTTTTAATGGAAGTGCCGATGCCATGAGAAGAAGAATAATTAAACCCCTTAAGGAAGGATTAAATAATTTTAGTAATAGAAAAAAAAGTTCATTAAAAATTCTTGATGTTGCTACAGGTTCTGGTAGAACACTTAAACAGTTAAGAGGTGCATTTGCTAAAGAAAAAATTATAGGACTTGATTTGTCTGGATCATACCTAAAAGAAGCCAGTAGATTTATTTCAAATTTAGATGGTGATTTAATAGAATTAATTAAAGGTAATGCTGAAAATTTACCATTTGAAGATAATAGTATACAAGGAATTACATGTGTTTATTTATTCCATGAATTACCAAGAACAGTAAGAGAAAGTGTTTTAAAAGAATTTTTTAGAGTACTTGAACCAGATGGAATATTAATTCTTGCTGATTCAATACAAGAGAATGATTCACCTGATTTTATTCAGATAATGGAAAATTTTTATAAATCATTCCATGAACCCTTTTATTGCGATTACATCAAAGAAGATATAACTTCTAAAATAAAAGATATAGGTTTTAATAACATAAAATCAAATTCATTTTTCATGACTAAAGTATGGTCTGCTATAAAATGAAGAAGTAATAAATTAATATTATGAATAACTCGGATGAAGAAACTATTAAACTTGCCCAAAAATTGAATAATAAGTTAAAAATTGATCACTTAGATTGGCATAAACTAAAGGGGAAAAAATTAAATAGATCAGCAGAACTTATATCAGCCGCATTATGCCAATTACTAATTTCAGAGAATGAGGAGGATACTATAAACTATTTGGAAGAAAGTATAAAATGGTTAAAAGGAATTAATGTAGACAACCCATGTCCAAGTAAACATTCATCTTTTTAAGGCTAATTGGAGCCGATTACCCTTATTACTCCATCGAATATCATCAAAACACTCATTTATTATATAAAGACCTCGCCCATTTAATGAAGTAATTTTTTCAGGTAATTTATATAATCTTTTTTTTATTTCTAAACCATTACCTTGATCTTGAATTTGCCATACACACCAGTTAGGAGTAATGATTCTTCGAACTCTAATCGATTTATTAGGATCTAGTTTATTTCCATGCGTAACTGCATTTATAAGTGCTTCATGTAAACCTAGTTTTATGTTGTAGCTGTATTGAGAAGTATTTAACGGTTCTAACAATAAATCAACAAAATCATTTAATTGAAGTGAGGAGTTTAATTCAAAATTAGACCAGTTAATTGCTGGTCTGTTAAGTAAATCAATAATAAAATTTAAAAGAATTTTGCCCTGAAAAAAGGACATAATTTTATATCTATATTAACAATATCTTAACTTACCAAATAGCTATAGATCAAAGAATATTATTATGCCTCAATGAAATAGCTGGATGTCTGAGAATAGAATCCATAAGTCTTACTCCCCTTAGTTGATTGATTAATGGCATGTGTCCTTCAGGAGCCTCTAATGACCAACTAAATGAACTTGGATATCTAGTCCAATATCCATCTTTTTTCCATCCTATCTTTGGCCATAACAATTCATATTTTTTTCCAACTGACTTAAGAAGTTTAGCTTGTATAGAAAAACCAAACCTGCCATTTGAATAAATAGTCCATAATCTATCTATCGTTTGAAGATCAGTGCCTGACATATTATTGACCTCACTATAAAAAACATAACCACGATTTTCAGCAAGCTTACCAGCTAGTTTTCTTAAATATGAACTAGTTAATCTATCAGCATCCTCAAAGTTTTGTTCTAATAACCTCAACTGAAGTTCTTCATAGTTAATATTTTCATCTGAAGAAGTAAAAAACCAATTATTGTATTTTTTATCATTAAAAAAAATTGGTTTATGTTTTTTTAATACTTGTAGTAACCAACCAGCAGCCCAATCATCTCCTTTCTGATCAAAATCACTAAATATTTTCTTTCCAATCAAAAAAATGTTTTCGACATCTGATTCAATATCAGATAATAAATTTATTCTTTTCCGTTGATTTGATTTAACAAAAATATTAATTAAATTTAATGTACTCTTATAATGGTCTTCTTGATCTTTGTTTGTCATTTCTAAAAAATCCATCTAATTTTTAATACTATCCATGAACTCCAGAAAAGAAGAACTAGAGAAATTCAGGAAGTTAAACGGCCCACTTATTGATGTTAGGAGTCCAGGTGAATATTATAAAGGACATATGCCAAATTCTATAAATATTCCCTTATTTGATAATGAAGAGAGATCAATAGTAGGAACTGTATATAAAAATTACGGTAGACAAGAGGCAGTAATAAAAGGTTTGGAATTTTTAGCCATAAAAATTGAAAATATTATTAATAAGTTATTTGAAGTCATAAATGATCAAAAATTGAAAAGTAACAATTCACAATTTAGTGATCCCACTTTAAAAATCTACTGTGCCAGGGGTGGAATGAGATCTCAAAGCATATGCTGGCTTTTAGAAAAATACAATCATAGAAGTGTTACTTTAAAAAATGGCTATAAAAGCTACAGAAAATGGACTTTAGATAGCTTTAATAAAAAATGGAAAATAGTTGTTATGGGAGGAAAAACTGGAACTGGTAAAACTAAAATATTAAAATTGCTTCGTGATAATAATTTTCAGATCATTGATTTAGAGGGGTTAGCTAGCCATAGAGGAAGTACTTTTGGCGGACTAGGCATGAAAGCACAACCTTCAAATGAACAATTTGAAAATACCATCGCAGAGGAATTAAAAGGTTTTATAAAAAATAAAAAAATATTCGTCGAAGCTGAAAGTGCAAATATTGGAAAATGTAAAATACCTCATGAGTTTTTTAGTCAAATGAAAACAGCAGAGAGAATTGAAATAAAAAAAAGTGAATCAAATCGATTAGAGGAATTAATTAAAACATATAGTATTTTTGAAGAACAAGATCTTATAGAAGCTGTTTTAAGAATAAAGAAAAGATTAGGTCCACAAAGAACAACAATTGCAATCGAGTCAATTAAAAATAAAGACTGGAAATCGGTTTGTAAGTCTGTTTTAGAATATTATGATAAATGTTATGACTATGAAAAAACAGGGTCAAATAATATTAAAACATTAGATATGACAGATATTTATGACGATCAAACAACATTGAAATTAATAAAGGAATATATGAAATTATAAATTTTAACGAAATATGCATTTATTATCTACAATATAAAATTAACTTTTAAATTATTATGGCAGAAAATAACTTAGCAAAAATTCAATTTTATGAAGGAACTGATGAACCAGTTGTTCCAGAAATTAGATTAACAAGAGGTAATGATGGTACGACTGGACAAGCAATATTTATATTCGAAAAACCTCAAGCATTATCTTCAATTGCAGATGGTGAAATTACAGGAATGAGAATGATTGATGCCGAAGGAGAAATTTTAACCAGAGAAGTTAAAGTCAAATTTGTTGATGGTGAACCAATGTTTTTAGAGGGAACTTATATATGGAAAACCAAATCTGATTTTGATAGATTTATGAGGTTTGCTAATAGTTATGCCAAATCAAATGGATTAGGATACTCTGAGAAGAAGTAAATAGATTATGAAAATTGAATCGTTCCTTCTATTTTAAATTTTCTGTTGTAATAATAAGCTTTTTAATAGTATGGACCTTGAGGGATTTCATTCTATTAATAATTTGTTCATTAGTAATATCGAATGTTGTTAGTAATTTATGTAATCAAATACAAACCATTTTAAAATTACCAAGATTTTTTTCCTTGTTGATTGTTCTAGTAGGAATATCATTTATGATATTCGCTATTTCTATAATTGTATTACCCCCATTCATTAGAGAATTTAATGAAATATTAATAGATATTCCAAATGGATTATCAAGAGTTAATGAATTGGTCAACTCTAACCTAAATAAATTTAACGATCTACTTTATGGTAAAGAATCTGAGAGGATAGTAAACATTTTCGACCTTGTTAATGATGTAGTGCCAATTCCAGATGGCGCTACTATTGCCAAAGCAATTCAAGAAAGTTTTATAAATATAATTAATTTAGCTGGAAACCTAGGATCTGGATTTATAAGAGTAATCTTTGTATTAGTAGTAAGTTTTATGATATCCATTGAACCAAAAGCTTATAAAGAGGGAGTACTCATTATAGTTCCTAAAGTTTATCGAAATAAATTCAGGATCATTTTAGATAAATGTAATATTGCATTAACAAATTGGACTTTTTCTATAGTTATAAGCTCAATATCAGTAGGTTTATTATCTTTATTAGTTTTATCAATTTTAGATGTTAAATATGTAGTTTCAAATGCAATTATCGCAATGATCTTAAACATAATTCCTAACATAGGACCAGTTTTAAGTGGAATATTTCCTATCTCAATCGCACTTTTAGATAACTTTTGGAAACCAGTAGCTGTTTTGGGGGCTTATATCATAATTCAAAATATAGAGAGTTATATAATAATGCCCTCTATTTTAAAGAAGAAAACAAATTTACTTCCAGGATTAACATTAATATCTCAATTTGGATTTACTTTCATCTTTGGTCCTTTAGGATTGGTATTATCTTTACCCATTGTAGTCGTAACACAAGTATTAATTAAAGAGCTAATTAATGATAATTAAAGACTTTTATTTAGTTAATTTCCTATACAAGTATGGATAAGAAAAAAGTATAAAGAAGGATAGAGGATGTTTAGAGAATGCAAAATATAAGGAATTAAATGTAAAATGATCTATTAGTATTCTTATTTCTGTAGATAAATCAATTAATACTAAAGAAAATAGAAGAATTAAATAGTAATTTATTTTCATTAAATTACTCCCTTAGTTTAATCTTTAATTAGAAATGAAGGTGCTAGTAATATACTTGAATAACTACCTATTAAAATTCCTAGGGTCAAAGATACAGAAAACCAAAATAGCGAATATGAACCAAAAATTATTAATGTTAGTAGAGGTATTAATGTTGTAATACTAGTAAAAAAAGTTCTTCGAAAGGATTCATTTACAGAAATTTGGATTATTTTATTATAGTTATCTGAATCTTTCTTTAAATTTTCTCTAATTCTATCGAAAATGACAACTGTATCATTTACTGAATAGCCAGCTATTGTTAATAAAGAAACGGCAAACAAACTATTTACCTCAATAGACAGTAGGACACCTAACCAAGAAAAAATTCCAAAAACAATAAATAAATCATGGAATAAAGCTAATAAAGCAAACAATGCATATTTCTTATCAAATCGAATAGAGATGTATAAAGATATTGCAAATAAAGAAACTAATAAGGAGGTGGCGCAATTTGTAAGAAGTTTTTTGCCAAGTTTTGGGCCTATTATTCTAGAGTTTTTACTGTCATAATTTAAAGGACCTAAAATTTTATCAACATTAGAAATCAAATCATTTGATTCTTCAATAGTTAAATAAGGGGTCCTAATAGAAATTAAACTATTATTATTTTGAATTTGTAATTTAATATTGTTTAGAAGATTTTTATTATTTGAAAAAGTTCTCAGTTTTTCAATAACTAAATCAGGGGAAATATTTTCACATTCTTCTTTACAATTCCTCTCAATTCTTAATTCATTACCACCAATAAAGTCCATTCCAAGATTAATAGGTTTTTTGAATGAAGTGTTAAAAGTTGAATATAAGATTCCTATTAAACTTAACAGTATAAGAAAAGATGAGAATCCAAATATTTTATTTTTATTTTTAATTAAATTAAAACTAAATGATGTCATGAACTAGATAATTAATAAATTAAAATTAAAGAGGATTAGATTTACTTAAATAAAAATTTTTTTGTCTTAAAGATTGATAAGTAGTTAAAAATCTTAGAATAGTTTTGGAACAATTTAACGAGGTAAATAAACTTATAACAACTCCTAGACCAAGAGTTGCAGCAAAGCCCTTTACAAAATTAGTTCCTAATAAAAACAACACAAAACAACTTACAAAGGTTGTAATATGTCCATCGATAATAGACGAATTAGCTCTTTGAAACCCACTATCAATTGATCTTATAAGAGTATTTCCATTTATAAGTTCCTCTCTAATTCTCTCAAAAATTAAAACATTTGCATCCACAGCCATACCAATACTTAAAATTAATCCAGCAATTCCAGGTAAAGTTAATGTAACTGGTATTAAAGAATAAAGAGCTAAGTTAAAAAAACCATAAAAAATCAAGGAAATAACAGAAACTAAACCTAGAATTCTATAATTAAAGATCATAAATATTCCAACAAATATCAATCCACAAACAGCAGCATAAAGACTCTTAACAATATTTTTTGAACCAAGTAAAGGACCAATAGTATTAGTTTCAACAATTTCAATAGGTAAGGGTAAAGAACCACCCTTAAGTTGAACTTCTAATTCTCTGGCGTTTTCAGCTGAAAAATTTCCACTTATCGTTGCTGCTCCCCCGGTAATACCAGTATTTATGAATTGGCTTCCAACACTAGCTTCACTAATAGATTCTCCATCAAGAACAATAGACAAAAGTTTATCAGTACCTGCAATGGATTTAGTAATTTCAGCAAATTTTTTACCACCATCATTACTAAAGGATAATGAGACCTCCCAATTATTATTAGTTTGCTCTTGCCTTCTACCAGCATTTATTAAATCCTTGCCTGATAAGTCAGTTTTATTAAATAGATTAGCAATTTCATTACTTATATATTTTTTAGTTTCGACCAATTTCTCAAATAATTGTTGATTATTAGAAGAATAATTTAAATCATTTTCAATTTCAGTAAGATTTTCCATAATAAGTATAGACTTCTCTTCGTTTCGTTTGTCACCAATTTTGAATTGTTCAATTAAATCATTAAGTTTAAATCTCTGCAATTGCAGATTTTTTAATTGAGAACTTGTATTTTCTTTTTGAGTTCTAAATTCTAATAAAGCAGTTTTACCTAATATCCTTGATGCAGATAAAGGGTTTTGTTCCCCTGGTAACTCCAAAATTAATTGATCACGTCCTAATGTTTGTAAATTAGACTCCGCAACTCCTAAATTATTTACACGTTTATCTAAAACTGCATTGACAGCATCTAATTCTTCTTTTGAAACTTTCCCCTCTTCTTTAACCAATTGAAGAGTTAGTTGAGAACCTCCTTTTAAATCAAGACCTAATTGTAGTGGGAAATTAATTAATAAATAAATAGAAAAAGTCAGTAGAAAAATAATAAAAAAAAGCCAACCTTGCCTTCTTTTCATTTCTTAAATACTCCCATTGATTACTTCTTCGACTTTTTCGACTATTTGATGTGGTTGAATTATTGTTAAATTTTCTAAATTTCCATTATAAGGAGTAGGAATATCCTGACTAGATAATCTTATTGGTCTAGTATCAAGATCATCAAAACACTCTTCGGTAATCAAAGCAATTAATTCTGCTCCAATACCACCAGTCTTCATACACTCCTCAACGATAATTACATTATTAGTTTTTTTAATTGATTTTGAAATTGTTTTCATATCAAAAGGTTTTAAAGTAATCAGATCTATTAATTCTACGTCAATATTTTTCTTATCTAATTCCTCAATAGCCTTTAAACAATGATGTCTCATTCTTGAATAAGTTAATATAGTAATATCTTTTCCCTCCTTGACTAAATCAGCTTGATCTAAAGAACATATATAATCTCCGCCAGGCAATTCCTCAGATAAATTATACAAAAGGACATGTTCAAAAAATAGAACTGGGTTATTGTCCCTTATAGCAGCTTTCATTAATCCCTTTGCATTAGTAGGAGTGCTACAAGCAACAATCTTAATTCCAGGAACTGCGTGAAAGTAAGCCTCTAATCTTTGACTATGTTCTGCGCCTAGTTGTCTACCTACACCACCAGGACCGCGAACAACTGCGGGTATTTTATAGTTACCACCACTTGTATACCTGAGCATACCCATGTTGTTGGAAATTTGATTAAAGGCTAATAGTAAAAATCCCATATTCATACCTTCAACAATCGGTCTTAATCCTGTCATGGCCGCACCAACAGCCATACCTGTAAAACTATTTTCGGCAATTGGAGTATCTAAAACTCTTAATTCTCCATATTTTTCATATAGATCCTTAGTGACCTTATAAGAACCACCATATTGACCTACATCTTCTCCCATAATGCAAACGTTTACATCATTTGCCATCTCCTCATCAATTGCTTCTTTCAAAGCATTAAATAATAAAGTACTAGCCACTAGTAATTTCCTAATTAATCATATATATAAATTTATACCATCAAGGTTGAATTAGCCTCCTTCGGCAAAAGTTATGAGTAGTAATATTGACAAAATCATGCCTGGAGAAAGCAAAAGTATTAAAAGGCCTAAGTCATGTACAGACATTAAAAAATGATAATTTTATTCAATAATATTAGGATTTCAGTTTTTTTTTATCAAAAAACTTCGAATAAATACAATAAAAAGACCTAATCCTATAAACGCAAAAGAAAAAGTTAATAAGAAAGACAATCCAATAATTAATGTATTAATACTAGAAGATATACTTTGAACAATTTCAGATGAGTTTGATGGTTTATGAAATGAAAAGTAAATTGCAATTTTATTACTTATAAAATAAGAAAATATACAAAGGAGGAAACTTGTTAATGACCCAGTAAAAAAACTTAGGGGACCTTTTTCAGGGGTATTTTGAGTTTCAATATTTACTTTATTAATTGATGTTTTTTCATTATTCATTTTTAATAGAGAAAAATTTTTTTACAAAAAGGTAATACCGCTATTAATTAATTTACAGACCCACGCTTCAAATCCATTATTATTAAACATTTTATGATTTTGTTCAAAAACTTCACTAGCTATATTTATATCTTCAAATAGAGCAAAACATGTTGGGCCAGATCCACTCATTGAGAATGATAAACAATTTTGCAAATTTGAAAGTAGATATAAGGATTTCTTTACAGAATCATTTTCTCTCTCAACAATAACTTGCAAATCATTTTTTACACTTTTTCTTTGTTCTAATAATTTAAAATCGTTGAATCCGTTTACTTTTAAATCATTTCTGATTTTTTTTGTTTTATCAGTTTCAGTAAAATATTTTGGACAAAATTCTTGACTATATTTTTTATAAGTATCTACAGTTGAAATTGAAATATTTGGGTTTTTTAAAAGAATTACGCCATAGTCAAAATTAGAACTGTATTTCTCAAGAATTTCTCCCCTTCCAAAACAAAATTGGCATCCTCCTTCTATAAAAAAAGGCACATCTGAGCCTAGTTTTGCGGAAAGTAAAAAAATAGTTTCGTAATCAAGGTCCAAACCCCATAATTTATTAAGTCCAATTAATGTTGCTGCTGCATTGCTAGAACCACCAGCTAAACCAGCACCTATAGGAATATTCTTTTTTAAAAATATATTAGCCCCTAATTCTTTATTTTTTGATATATCCTTTATCGAATTCGCCGCTTTTATTATTAAGTTATCTTCATCTAGACTTAGATCTTTGCTATTAGACTTTAACTTAATTTCGCCAATTTGATTATTCTCAAATTCTATATAATCAGATAGATCAATATTCTGCATTATCATTGCTAATTCATGATATCCGTCCTCTCTTTTTCCAATTATTTCAAGATGGAGGTTTATCTTTGCAGGTGATTTAACACAAATCTTGGTTGTAGATAATTTTGACATTTTACTGATTCTTATTTGTTATTTTAATACAAGCCTCTGCAAGCTTTATCCATTTATTAATTGAAATATCCTGAGGTCTTGAATTAAAGCATATTTGAGATGATTCTGATAATTGCTTTATCTCATCTACTGAAAGTATTGAATTAAGAGTATTTCGTATCATTTTTCTTCTTGAATTAAATGAAATCCTAAGAAGTTTATCTAAATATTTCTCTAGTTTAATATCTAAACGCATCTCTGGTCTCAATGGTTCAAAAACAACCAAAGAAGAAAACACTTTTGGCGGTGGGTCGAAAGAAGATGGAGGTACATCACATATTCTTCTTATGTTAGAGATGAGTTGCATTCGCACACTCAGAGCTCCTGCATTCGTATTTCCATCCTTAGCTAAGATCCTATCTACAACATCCTTTTGCATTAAAAAAATTATTTTATTGTAATTATTCTTACTAATTATTCCTAATCTTCCTACAAAAATATCCAATATTGGGCCTGTAATATTGTATGGGATATTTGCGATCACTTTTGTGATTTTTTTATTTATTGAGTCAAGATTTGTTGAAAGAATATCTCCTTGTTGAAGAGAAAAATTTTTATCATTTTTAAATTTATTATTTAAAAGGTCAATTAAATCTTTATCTAACTCGATAGCATGTAATCTACTAATTTTCGAATCTAATAATTTCGATGTTAAAGCTCCTCTGCCGGGACCAATTTCTAGAATAAAATCTTTTTCTTCCAGTTCAGCTACCTCTTTGATTTTCTCTAATATCAGATTATTAACCAACCAATGTTGTCCAAATCTTTTTTTTTGATGATGGTTCTTAAAATTCATCCAAAAGAGAAATAATATGTTTAAATTAAATGTACATCTTAATATCTTTATTAAATAGTATGGGCCTATCAAAAAAAAATTTAGGTAAACTCAATACTTTTATTAAAAATAATAATTTAGTTAGCAAAAACAACTCAATTGAAAAACCTCAAGAATCCCACAAGGCTTCCAAAGTTGAAGACCCTTCCAAGATTTTTTATTCTATAATCGACAACACCGATAATATAAATGAGACATCAGATGCAAATCAATTATTAAAAAAAAGTGAGGACGTTTTTCATAATATAAATTCTAGAAAAACTAATACATCAGCGAATCTATCGACAGAAGAAGAACTATATGACGAATTTAATTATCTTCTTAATGAATAAAGATATTTTTCTTTTTTTCTATGCTTCAAACTAATAGATTATCAATAAATGCTATTGGTAAAATAAAAAAAAATTGGATAAGAGAAGGAATTAACCAATACAAAAAAAGAATGCCTGATCTTATTATTAATGAATCTAAGAGTTTTAATATTGATAATATTCGAGTTAATAATATTATTATTTGCCTTACTGAAGAAGGACAATCCTTTAATTCAATTGAACTAACTTCCTTACTTTTAAATTTTAAAAATAAAAAAATTAATTTTCTTATTGGAGATGCAGATGGAATCCCTTCAGATATTAAAGATAAATCAAATCTTCTACTTAGCCTCTCTCCTCTTACTTTTCCTCATGAACTTGCAAGATTAATTCTTATCGAACAAATTTATAGAGCTATTTCTATTTCTAATAATTCGCCTTATCATCGCGCCTAAACAGAAGATTTAAGATTAATACATAAACCTCTTAAAACAAATACAATTTTAAATTTTTAATATATAGTATATATGTACTATTATAAGAATTTCGTATTCTTCTGATTTAACTTTTAAAAAGGTGAAGATTCCATTATTAAGTGATTCGGTCTCAGCGGGTTTCCCCTCTCCTGCAGATGACTATACTGAGGAAAATATTGATTTGAACGAGCATTTAATATCTAATCCTTTTAGTACTTTTTTTCTTAGAGTCAAAGGTGACTCAATGATCAATTCAGGAATTAAAGATAAAGATTTAATAATAGTAGATAAGAGTCTAACTGCTAAACCAGGAAATATTATTATTGCAATGATAGATGGAGAATTTACTATAAAAAGATTATCCATAAAAAATAATGAATTGTATTTAAAAGCAGAAAATCATAAATATCCAGACTTCAGTTTTAGAAATCATATTGATATACAAATTTGGGGAGTTGTAATCTATTCAATACATAGTTACTTATGAAAAGTAAAAGCTCAAGTACTGAAGCAATAGCTCTTATAGATGCCAATAATTTCTACGCATCGTGCGAACAAAGTATTAACCCCAATTTAAGGAATAAACCAGTAGTAATCTTATCTAATAACGACGGATGTATTATCGCAAGAAGCCCTGAGGCTCGTGCTTTGAAAATAAAAATGGGAATTCCTTATTTTAAAGTCAAAGAAAGTTTGAATAACTTAGGAGTTGCAGTACTAAGTTCCAATTACTCGCTCTATGGTGACATGAGCAAGAGATTAATGAATTTATTAAAGGACTATTCTGAAGAGATAGAGCTTTATTCTATTGATGAAGCCTTTATTTCAATTCTTAGACCTAAAGATAAGAATTTAAATCCTTGGGCAAGAAAAGTAAGGTGCTTAATATATCAAAATCTAGGAATAACTTTAACAATAGGAATAGCAGAAAACAAAGTAAGGGCAAAAATTGCTAATAATCTAGCTAAGAATATAGATTCTTCCGCCGGAATATTTGATTTAGCTAGGATCTATAATGATAATGATTACTTAAGAAAAATTAGCGTAGAAAAAATATGGGGTATTGGCAAACAAACATCTAATTGGTTACAACGCAAAGGGATTAAAAATGCAAAAGAATTCAGAGATATGGATGAAGATGAAATCATTAAGAAATTAGGGATCATAGGGAAAAGATTACAAATGGAATTAAAAGGTAATAAATGCCTTCCGATAGAAATAATTAAGAAGCCCAAAAAAGAGATTCAAGTAAGTAGAAGCTTTGGAAAACCAATCACAAAATTAGAAGATTTAACTCAAGCATTAGCAATTTATGCAATAAAAGCGTCCGAGAAAATGAGAAGTCAAAGCTTAAAATCATCTGCCATTACTATATTTGTAAGAACTAGTCATTATTCAAATCATCCTTATCAAAAAAGTGCTTATAAAAAACTTATAAATGCAACAGATAATACAAGTACTATTTTAAAAACAGTACTTGCATTATCTAAAGAAATTTATACTCCGGAATATAAATTATCAAAAGCTGGGGTTTTAATGCAGGATTTAACTAATTGCAAATATTTACAGCAATCAATTATCAATTACGAATCTCAAGAGGAATCAAAAAAATCAATCCGTCTTATGAAAACAATTGATTCCTTGAATAAAAAATTTAATCATGAAGTAATTACATGGGCAATTGCAAAAAAACCACAAAAATGGGCAATGAATAGAAATTCATTAAGTTCTGGATCTATAACAGATATTAGAAAAATTCCAAATATAATGATATAAAAATGCAATATGGAATTTATATTATTTTTAAGCAAAATCGATAAAGAGATAATAGAGCTGATCAATAAATCAAATAATTCAATAGAAGAAAATACAGCTCTTTGTGCTATGGATAAAAAATTTGTTGGTTTTTACAAAAGAAGAGAAAAAGTAATAGTTATTTGTACTGAAAATGCCAAAAAATTAGGAGGATATAAAGAAGGCAAACGTCATGATAATCACAAAACAAATCTTTATATAAGAAGAGCTTTAAGGCATGAGACGACACATCTAGTCCAGTCATGCAATAACAATAAACCCACAGGGATAATAAAAAATATAGAAGATAAAATTCATTCAGGAAAATTAAAAGCATTAAATTCCTCAGTACAATTATCTGGAAATTATTCTAAAGAGTTAGAGGCTTATGTTTTGGAGGATAAGCCAAGAAAAGTAAAAGAGATAATAAAAAGTTATTGTTTATAAATTCTTAAAAAATTTATTGATTAGAAGAAAAATTTCCACAACGTTGTTTATCAAGAAAATTGATATGTTCTCTTTCTAGGTAATATAATTCTTGAAATTTTATAGCATCAGAGTTTAAATCTTTGAATACATCTTCAATCTCTTTATTAGAATCTGAAGGATCTAAGGAAGAATTATCAATTAAAATAGAAATACAGTTTTCCAAAGTTTTTAGTCTTTGCGAACCCCAGGATTCAATAAGATGTCTGCATCTTTTTAATGATTTATATCTTTCAAGAAGAGACAAAGTACCCAGAAGATTATGTTTAGAATTTTTTAAAGTGGTTAAAAATAATTCATCTGGATTAATAAAAGTATTGATTTTATTTGAGACTTCTAAATCATTAAGAACCAAATGATCAGGCAATAATGAAATCAAGTTAATTGAAATAAATTCATTATATAATTGCTTATTATTAGGATCTTTCAAATCATCTAAATAATTTGCACTTAAATTATTTACTTCTATGGTTGAAATAGATTCCCAAATGAGACGAATGTATTCAGTATTGAAGATGTTAATTTCTCTTTTAAGTAATTCTTCACGAATAAAAAGTCTATGTTCAGGGCAATGCAAATAGTAATAAATAATCTCTGATTCATTTTTTTCACGCTGACTAACTTCACTTGGTTGTTCAAACTTTTTTGATCTGCCATGCCAACGAAATCCTTTAACTTGTTTTCTTAAGTCTTCTTCAAATTTAATAGCTAATCTCGCTTGACCCATACTTAATCTTTCAGAGACTTTTTGCAAATAGTGAGTTCTTGTTGCAGATTGAGGAAATTTGCTTAATAACTTAACTAACGAAGAAATAACGTTCTGAAAAATATCAGATTTAGATAAGTCTTTATTATCAAAAATCTGATCAATCTCCCAATCAATCCAGAAAGAAGCATTATCTATTAAATTAAAATAATCTTCTGGTGTATTTCCTTTAAGGTATTCGTCAGGATCTTTAAATGATTTTATTTGCAGAATTTTTAAGTTTATTTGATCGTGAAGAGATAAACTTTCAACTTCGTTTATAACCCTTTTTGTAGCTAATCTTCCTGCATTATCAGAATCAAAGTTAATTATTATATTTTTACTATCAGTACATCTACAAAGTTGTGAAATCTGATATTTGTTTAATGCAGTTCCAAGAGAAGCGACAGAATTAGTAATTCCTTTTGCATGAAGTGAAATAACATCGAAATAACCTTCCACTACCACTGCCTTGTCTCGTTTTCTAATATTGCTGGATGCTTTATCAAAAGCAAACAACATTTTACCTTTTTCAAAGACTTCAGTTTCGGGAGAATTTAAATATTTAGGTTCCTGACCATCTAGAGATCTGCCTCCAAAAGCAACTACTCGCCCTTGCATATCAAAGATAGGAACTATCAATCTATTTCTAAATCGATCGTAAACCTTGTCAGTATTATCCTTTGAGATAACAAGACCTGCACTTAAAATTAACTTTAAAGGAAATTTCTCAACTTTTGAAAGGTAATTGAATAAATCATTCCATGAATTAGGAGCATAACCTAATTCAAAATCATTAATATTTTTAATATTTAAATTTCGTTGTGAAGTCAAATAATGATGTGCTTCCTTACCTAAGGAATTATTTAATTGAGACTTAAACCATTCCTTTGTTACGCGAAGAATCTTATATAGTTCCTCTCTCCTAGATAACTGTTTTTTATATATTTCTTGCTGAGGCCCATCAACATTTATTACATTAATATCATTCTTTTTTGCAAGTGAAAGAACAACATCTGTAAAGTTATTACGTGTAAACTCCATCAAAAATTTAATAGAGTTACCGCCAGCTCCACAAGAGAAACAATAATAAAATTGTTTTGCAGGAGAAACTGTCATAGATGGCTTACTATCATCATGAAAAGGACATATACCAACAAATTCTTTTCCCTTTTTCTTTAGTACGATATGTTCAGAAATAACATCTACAATATCTGCTTTATCTTTAACCTCCTGAATAGTTCTTGGATGTATGGAAGGTCCCATTTATTTATTTTTCTAAAAAGAATTCCTAATAATCATTTTGTTATAGGTCAAATTTTTAAAAGAATCTACTTAATTTCACAATAAAAATATTTTTATTAATGCTTATAGAATTTTTTAATCAAAAGAATAATTCATTTAAAAAAGTAAATTTAATATTGGCATCGTTTTTCTTCAGCCTTATGACTGTTTGCGTAAAAAAAATCGATAATAGAATACCTATATATGAATTAGTGTTTTTCAGATCATTATTAAGCTTGTTCATTACCTCTCTTATTATAAATAAAAAAAATTTAAATCCCTGGGGAAAGAACAAACCATTACTAATTTTAAGGGGCATTTTAGGGACGATAGCTTTGGTTTGTATATTTTATGCCATTAAAAATATGCCTTTAAATATTTCCACTGTTATTCAATATACATATCCTATATTCATATCTATTTTTGCAGGAATTCTAATTAATGAAAAGATTACTAAAAATCTGATTATTGCATCTATAACAGGATGGTTAGGAATATTAATAATCTTAAATCCCTATCAATTATCTAGTTTAAACATTGAGCTAGATAAATTTACTGTATTAATAGCATTTCTTGGTTCTGTATCAACAGCCTTAGCTTACATAACTGTTAAAAAACTATCATCTACAGAAGATATTTTCATAATAATTAAATACTTTCCTTTAATATCCGTAATAACATTATCACCAATTGTATTTTTCAATTGGGTAACACCCAATATCAATGATTTAATTTGGATAATCGGTATAGGGATGTTTACCCAAGCTGGACAAACATTTTTAACAATTGGATTAAAGAAATTACCAACCTCAGATGCGGCTAGGATAAATTATTTACAAGTACTTTTTGGCTCTTTATGGGGAATTTTGATCTTCAATGAACTAATAAACATTAACTTTATTTTTGGCGCAGTACTTGTTTTGTTAGGAACTATTATTTCTACTAGCAAAAAACTAAAAAAGATTTAAAATAAAAGAAAAGTATGTTTGTAATGAAATTTTTCTTATTAGCATTTTTCAGTCTTTATCCATTTCTCCAAATAAAAGCATCAACGCCTAAATCTGTAACATGCACTAGGACTGAATATAGGGAAGAATATATTCCTGGTACAAAATCAAGCCCTGGTTATGTAAGAAATTACGAAATTGATGTGGAAATTCCATGCGGAGGAGAAAAGGCCAAAAATATTGATGACAATGACTGTA
This sequence comes from Prochlorococcus sp. AG-321-D23, assembly GCA_003283445.1. Taxonomy (GTDB): domain Bacteria; phylum Cyanobacteriota; class Cyanobacteriia; order PCC-6307; family Cyanobiaceae; genus Prochlorococcus_A. Next base: position 39,085 of record QBXG01000004.1, read on the forward strand.
GTGAGGGTTCAGTAATAGGTGGACTCCTTGGAGCTGGAATAGCTCTTTCTTCATCTAGAGGCAAAGATAGATTTTGGGCTGTCCCAGCAGGAGGTACAGCAGGAGCTCTTCTTGGATGTCAGGTGGATGGTGGTTAATTGATTAGTTGGATAAAGGGAGAATTAGTTAGTTCATGGAATGCTAATAATAAATTTTATATTTTAGTAAACTGTCAGGGATTAGGTTATGAAATTCAGACCCTAAAATCAGTTATTTTTGATATCAATTCAAATAAGATTTCTGAAAAGGAAATTATCCTCTGGCTAAAACACATAAAAAAAGAAGATTCTGATATGCTCTTTGGTTTTAACACCAAGGACCAAAGAGATTTCTTTATTCAAATTTTAAATATTAAAGGTATAGGCTCCCAAATCGGGATGTCTTTATTAAATAAATTTTCCTTAAATCAATTAATTACGGCAATATCTAATAATGACAAAAAATCGATTAGTACTGTTCAAGGTATTGGGCAAAAAATGACTGAACGAATAATCCTTGAACTAAAAAGTAAGGTAATTAATAAAGAAATTGAAAAAGAGAATTTAAATAGAAATAATTTCCTTGAAGAAAATAAAGATTTAGATTCAATTTTTAAAGATATTGATTTAACACTTCAATCATTAAACTATCCTAAGAAAGAAATTAAAAAATTATTACCAAAACTTATTAATAATATTAAAAATTCATCTTTAGAAAAAAATTCTATTTCTTTTGAAAATTTATTAAAAGAAGCCATGAATTATTTAGACCATAAATAGTAGTAATTTAGACCAGTAACGTAGTAATATGTTTAGAAGTAGATAAATTTCATGACTCTAGATACAGCGGAAAAACAAAAACTAATTGAATCACATCAAGTACATGCAACAGATACAGGATCTGTTGAGGTGCAAGTTGCTATGCTTTCAGAAAGAATTTCAAAATTAAGTGACCACTTACAAGGAAATATTCACGATTATGCATCAAGACAAGGCCTATTAAAAATGATAGGAAAAAGAAAAAGATTACTATCGTACATAAAAGGTAAAAATCCCCAAAACTATCAAGATCTAATTAAAAAAATTGGAATCAGAGGATGATTTCCATTGATGAAGAAAAAACAAGCTAAAAAGAAAAATCTTTCAAAAAAGAAAAAAATATCTGAGGTCGATGCCTTTAGAAATATTGAAAAGAAAGTTCCATCATTAACCCCAAAAAGCAAACAATCTAGCGGTATACCAAAATATGTAGCTGATAGAATGGCTAGGAGAATATTTTTTACGGCTGGAATACCAACAATTATGGGTATGTCAGTGTTTGTTATAAGTTATATAATCGTTACTAGAAATATTGCTGAAATTCCTCCTTCTTCAACAATAGCAATATCAGCATTATTCTTTTTATTAGGACTAGGAGGGTTAAGTTTTGGAATATTATCTGCTAGTTGGGATAAAGAACCAGGAAGTTTTTTTGGTATAGAAAATATCCCCTTAAATATTGAAAGAGCAAAGGCTGCATTTAAACCAGCATCTCAAAACTTTGATGAGAAAAAGTAAATTATGCAATCATAGATTTCAAATTTACTTTAAAAGACTTATCAGCGAGTAATTTCGAAACACCAAGAATATCTCCAACACAAAATTGATCTCCAAACTTAACATAAGTTATAGAGTCATTATTTCTAACAGCAGCTAATACTGGAATCTTAATTCCACATTTATCTCTATCTGGTTTAAATTTAACTAAACAATCTCTTATTGTGTTTTGGGTTCTTATATCTGAGGCTTGGGAACTATCAAGATTAATGACAAGTAACTTTAAGTTATCAATTTCTCTGCAGTCATCAATAATTAATTGAGTCTTATCACTTTTTTTATCAATAGTGCCCCAAACTAATAGTCTTGTATCAGTAAGTAAAAATTCAGATAATCTACAATACGTTTTAGGGAATACTATTGCCTCGCAACTTCCAGAAAGATCTTCAAGTTGAACAATAGCCATTCTGTCGCCTTTTCTTGTAGTAATTTGCTTTAATTCTGGAATCATTCCAACTAAAGAGACTTTTGTTCTGTCATGTGAGTTTTCTAATTGAGAGATACTTATAGGAGAAACAAGTTTAGCTGGCTTTGCAAGATGTTTTAAAGGATGATCTGATAAATAAAAACCTAAAAGTTGCTTTTCTAATTTAAGCTTCTCAATTAAGGAGTAATCTTCAACTTTAGATCCTTGAGGTAAAGAAAATTCTTTGGTATCATTTTTACTAATTGAATCAAATAAATTTCCTTGTCCAGAAATCCGATCACGATTACGTGAGGATGCCCATTCCATTACATATTCAAGATCTGAAAAAAGTTGAGCTCTATTATTATTTTCAGAAAATTCATCAAGGGCTCCACAATGAATTAATGATTCGAGATTCCTTTTATTTAAAATATTAGAGGGTAAACGATCGCATAAATCAGAAAATGATTTGAAAACTCCAACTTTATTACGATTATCAATTATATTTCTTATAGCTGAATCTCCGAGATTCTTAATAGCAGATAATCCAAATAAAATTTGATCCTTTTTAATAGTAAAATCAATTCCCGATAAATTAATACTTGGTGAAATGACTTCTATTCCCATGGAATAACAATTAGAAATATATCTCTGCATTTTGTCACTTGAACCAGCATTAACACTTAGAAGAGAAGCCATATAAGCTACTGGATAATGTGCTTTTAAAAATGCAGTTTGGTAAGTGACTGCTCCATATGCAGTGGAATGACTTTTATTAAAACAATACTCAGCGAATAAAACCATTTGATCAAAAAGATCATTAGCAATTTTTTTATCTACACCTTTTTTAAAGGATCCTTCAATGAAAATATTACGATGTTTAACCATCTCAGATACTTTCTTCTTTCCCATTGCTCTTCTTAACAAGTCTGCATCCCCAAGGGAATAACCTGCCAAATCTTGAGCAATTTTCATTATTTGCTCTTGATAAACCATGATTCCGTAGGTTTCAGTGAGAATAGATTCAATGAAAGGATGAGGAAAATCTATTTTTTCACTCCCATTTTTTCTATTGATAAACTTTGGTATGAGACCAGCATCAAGAGGTCCAGGCCTATATAAAGCCAAAATAGAGGAGATATCTTCAAGAGAATTTGGCTTAAAGTCTTTAACAACTTGTTTCATCCCAGATGATTCTAATTGAAATATCCCTTCTAAATCTCCTCTTCCAATAAGATCAAAAGTTTTATTATCTTTTGGAGGTAATTGGTCGATATTTATTTTTTGTCCTGTGGAACTTTCAATTAAAGATATAGTCTTATCTATCATTGTGAGATTTTTAAGGCCTAAGAAGTCCATTTTTAATAAGCCTAACGATTCAATATCATCCATTGAATATTGTGTAATTATTTGTCCTTCATTATTTCTCTGTAGTGGTACGAGCATATCTAAAGGATCAGATGCTATTACAACTCCTGCGGCGTGAACACCATATGTTTTATTAGTACCCTCAATTCTCAATGCCAAATCAACCCATTTTTTTACCTTGATATCTTTTAAATATTTATCCCTAAATTCAGGACTAGGAGATTTTTTATCAATCATTTCATTCAGCTTATAAGGTTTCCCCCTTACAACTGGTATTAACTTTGCTAACTTATCTGATTCTCCATAAGAGATATCTAGTACTCTTGCAACGTCCTTTAATACTGCTTTTGATGTCATTTTATTAAAGGTAATTATTTGCGCAACTTTATCTTCGCCATATCTATTGGTTACATAATCAATAACTTCATTTCTCCTGTCAATACAAAAATCTGTATCAATATCAGGCATAGATTTTCTTGCTGGATTTAAGAATCTCTCAAATAATAGTCCATGTTTAACTGGATCAATGTTTGTAATTTGAAGAGCATATGCTACAAGTGAACCTGCAGCAGAACCTCTGCCTGGGCCAACAGGTATAGAGCTATCTCTAGCAAATTTTATATAATCCCACACAACTAAGAAATAGTCTGGGAAACCCATATCATCTATTATTTTTAATTCTGAAGTTAACCTTTTCTTGTAGATTTCATCGATTTCATCGAGATTATTTTTATTAAGCCTACTTAAAAGACCCTGCTTAGTTATTTTGGTCAAAAATGATAAGGAGTCAGTCTCCTCTTTTAAAGGGAATTTTGGCATTCTATATGTACCGAACAACTCAAATTCTTCAATCTTTTCCGAAACCTCAACCGTATTATTTATTGCTTCTTTAATAGATTCTTTATCAATATGATCGTTAAAAAGTCTAAGCATTTCATCTTCACTTTTAATATATTCTGTTCCCGTATATCTCAATCTCTTTTCGTCACTTATTAATTTTCCCGTAAGAACACAAAGTAAGGCGTCATGAGCTTCAACATCCATGTTTGAGATATAATGAGCATCATTTGTAGCAATAACTTTTATTTGGTGCTCTTTACCGATTCTTATTAATTCAACATTTACAATTCTGTCTTCGATAGAACCATGGTCTTGTATTTCTAAATAAAAATCATCTCCAAATAATTTCTTATACCAAACAGCAGTATTCTCAGCGACATCAATCCTTCCTTTTAAGATTGCTTGAGGAATCTCTCCACCTAAACATGCTGTTGAAATAATAAGACCATCATTATATTTTTCTAAAAGAGATTTATCAATACAAGGTCTAGAAAAGATACCTCTGCCCCTCATACCATTAAGATGGCTAATCGTTGTTAACTTTACAAGATTCTTGTAGCCTGTATGATTTTTGGCTAATACTACCAAATGATATCTTTTTTCCTTTTTTGGTTGAGGATCATCGATGGAACCATTGATAATGTACATTTCATTACCAATGATTGGTTTTATACCCTTACTTTTGCATTTTTTTACTAAATCAAGAACGCCATACATTACTCCATGATCGGTCAAAGCAATTGAATCCATGCCAAGTTCACAAGCTCTATCAACAATTTTCGAAACTTGACTTGCTCCATCTAGAAGGCTGTAATCGCTATGATTATGTAGTGGAACAAAACCCATATTTAATTAATTTATATTTATAAGATAGAGAATATTTTAAAAAATTCTATATTTTACTAATACAAATTAATTATTAATTCAAATTTCAATATTAGGTTTAGTATTCATAACTTCAGCATCTTTTTCAAATATATTGGCAACATTCAATATTCGATGCTCCTCCAAAACATTTCCTATTAATTGAAGACCGATAGGTAAGCCCTTTTTATCAAATCCACATGGGATGCTGATAGCTGGGAGTCCAGCAAGATTTACTGGAACAGTTAAAAGATCAGACAAATACATTGACAAAGGGTCATTTACAAAATCACCTTTTAAGAATGCAGTTGTAGGACATGTGGGGGTCAATAAAACATCAACTTCATTAAAAGCATTATCAAAGTCCCTTCTAATTAAAGTTCTTACTCTCTGAGCTTTCTTGTAATACGCATCACTATACCCTGCAGACAAAGCATAGGTACCAATCAAAATTCTTCTTTGTACTTCATCCCCAAATCCTTCGGCTCTACTTTTAGATATCATTTCTAATAAATTAGACTCACCTTCTGATCTATATCCGTATTTAACCCCATCATATCTTGCTAAATTAGCTGAAGCCTCACACGGAGCAATAACATAATAAGTTGCTATACCATCATTAAATCTTGGACACTTTATGTCGTGAATTTCAGCACCCAAAGATCTGAATCTCTCAACACTGGATAAAACTGATTCCTTAACTTCAGGATCAAGTCCTGGATGGTCAAAACATTCTTCGATAATGCCAATTTTAATCCCTTTAATAGATTTATCTAAATGTGACAAGTAATTAGGGACTGGTTTGTCAAGACATGTTGAGTCAAGATTATCCTTGCCAGAAATTGAATAAAGGATCTCAGCAGCATCAGAAACAGTATTTGTAATTGGACCTATTTGATCAAGAGAACTTGCAAATGCAATTAGGCCCCATCTGCTTACTCTTCCGTATGTGGGTTTTAGACCTACAACTCCACAAAAAGATGCTGGCTGCCTTATGGAACCTCCAGTATCTGATCCAATAGCGGCTAAGCATAAACCGGCAGCTACTGAAGCGGCACTACCACCAGAACTTCCCCCAGGTACTCTATTTACATCCCATGGATTTGATGTCGTACCAAATACGGAAGTCTCAGTCGAACTTCCCATTGCAAATTCATCTAAATTAGTTTTTCCTAAACAAATACCGCCTGATGACCATAATTTACCTGAGGCAGAAGACTCGTATGGAGAAACAAAGTCTTTAAGCATTTTACTTGAACAAGAGGTAACAACTCCCTTCGTACAAATATTATCTTTGATCGCAATCGGTATACCAGCAAGCGAAGGAGGTTTTTGATTATTAGTAATTAATTTATCAATATTTTCAGATTGAGAATTAGCAATGTTTTTTGTTAAACAAGTATAAGCATTTATTTTTGGATTTAATGAATCAATTTTTAAAAAGAATTCGTTTACTAATTCTTTAACTGAAGCATTCCCACTATATATTTCCTTTCTAAAAGAATTAAAGTTCATATCAAAATCGAAAGATTAATTAGAATTAGTTATCAAACAGTTAATGGTTCTTCTTTATTACATCTAACAATATTGTGTTTAATATCTTTTGAACCCTCGTCTGAAAGATCAGAAAGAAATTTTTCTAGATTTTCGTTAAGACCACGTTTTGTGAGAAATGGACCATACCAATAAGTTGCTGAAGGGGTTCCAGTTTCAACTTTTGCCCACCAAGCTAAACCAAGTTTGTTACCTAAATTTCTAATCAATTTTTTTGGCCTTCTTTTAAAGACCATAAATTCTTGTTAAATTCTATACAATTTTCTACTGTTTATTCAAGTAATGTTGTCTAAATAAGTAAATATATTGAAATAATGATATTTACTAGATAATTAAATTAATTATTTGATAGATAACATAAGGAAATAGCAGCGGCTACGGATGCATTCAAGCTCGAAGTTTTACCCTTAAGAGGAATTTTAAGTAAATAATCACATTTTTTTTGGACTAACAAAGAGATTCCTTTATTTTCTGCTCCAACGATTACAACAAAAGGAGCTTTTTCCTTAAATTCTGATATGGGAACTTGACCATCTCCAGACAAACCAATAATGATAAACCCTTTTTTCTTTAATTCATCAATAGCTCTATTTAGATTTACTACTCTGCTTACAGGTATATGCTCCAATGCTCCAGCGGCAACTTTTGCAACAGTTCCAGTTAAACCTGCAGATCTTCTTTGAGGAACAATAATACCTTTGCAATCAAAAGCTTCTGCTGATCTAATAATTGCACCAAAATTGTGAGGATCTGTTACACCATCCAATGCAACAATAATTGGATTTGAGGATTTACTTTTAGATATATCAATTAATTTTTCTAAAGTTATTGACTCGGCAGAAGCATGTTGTAAAGCAACACCTTGATGAACGGCTCCAGATGTTAGTTGAGAGAGTCTAGACCAAGTCACCTCTTCTATTAAAACGCCCTTTGACTTAAGGTCTTTTAATAATAGATAAAATTTTTCTGAAGAAAAAATTTCAGAAGTACACCAAATTCTATTGATTGGTCTTTCACTATTTAAAGCAGCAAAAACAGAATGCTTACCCCAAATCCAGTCTTCAAAATTTCTTTCATTTGGACTCAATTGAAATTTTTTTGAACTGTTTTCAAAATAATTTTCAGTTTGTGGAGCGTTAGAGGGAAATCTCGTTTGTGATTGATTAAAACTATTTCTAGGTTTTTCTTTTAATTTTAAGTACCTGTATTCGTTACTTTTAATATCGTCTTTTCTTTCGTAATCGTCTCTTCTTTTAAAATCGTCTCTTTTATTAGAATCATCTCGCCTTTTAAAATTATCTCTTCTTTTGAAATCGTCCCTTCTATTAGAATCGTCTCGTCTTTTAACATTATCTCTCCTATTAAAATCGTCTCTTCTATTAGAATCATCTCTCCTTTTAAAATTATCTCTTCTTTTGAAATCGTCCCTTCTATTAGAATCGTCTCTTCTTTTAAAATTGTCTCTTGTATTTAAATCATTTCCTTTTTTAAAATTATTTTTTGATTGTGATCTCCTATTGTCTGTATCATTACTTTTTTTTGAATAATTATTTTTAGAAAAGTTTTTCATGAATTTATAAGCTTATTTACACTCTAGGTATTCAAAAATTTTAGACAATCTTTTTGGGTCTTTTAGAAATAACCAACCAACTAAAGCTTCAAAACCTGTTGCTCTCGAATAGATAGCAGGATCAGAAGATTTTGGAAATCTCTTTGTTTTATTTCTAGCTCGTCTTATTAAATTTATTTCAAATGAATTTAACAAATGTTCTATTTCATCTAAAGATTTTGATTGAGCTTGAGCTTTTACTTCATTTACAACTGAAAGATGAAGATCTCTTGATTTTAATGGAATATGAATGTGGCGTAATCTTTGATGTAACTCCCATACAGAATCCCCTAGCCAAGCAAGTTGAATAACACCTATCTCATCAGGAGAACCATGAGGAGAAAGATTTTGTATCCAATAATTCAATTCTTTAAATAGAGCAGAGCTTCTTGAAGAGTAGCTTTCATATTAAGATAGTCTGCTAATCTTACTAGTTTTATAGTTTGAGCAACTCTAGAATTTCCAACTACAGAAAATCCTAGTTTAAGTTTTTTGCATTCCTTGGAAGTTTGTACAAGTGCACCTAAACCGGATGAATCAAGGAAATCTACTTTACTTAAATCAATTACAAATGACAAAGGTTCTTTTTTAAGGGTATTGGTAATAAAAGTTTTAAATTGTTTTTCAGAAAATGCATCTAATTGCCCTTTGAAAGTAAAAACAATTATATTTGCCTTTATTTCAATGTTGCCTCTTAAAGAAACAGTTAACTTTTGGAAATCTTCTATGATTTAATCCCTCCAAAAAAAATTAATTTACTAAATGTAATTATCAAATCAAAAAGAATCAATATGTCAACATCTCTCTAACATTAGAGAAACAAATTTTTCAAATAAATAATCTGAATCATGAGTACCAGGACTTGCTTCTGGGTGATACTGAACACTAAATATAGGCTTATTTATAAGTTTCAATCCGGCAACAGTTTTATCATTAAGATTCAAGTGGGTTATCTCAACTAATTCATTGGACAAAGAATTTGGGTCTATAGCAAAACCATGATTCTGACTTGTTATTTCAATATTATTATTTTTCATACCACAAGGATGATTTAATCCACGATGTCCAAAAGGTAATTTATATGTTTTTCCACCTAATGCTAACCCAAATATTTGATGACCAAGACAAATACCAAACATAGGAATTTTTCCAAAGTCTATTAGTGATTTAGCTAAATTAATTCCATCAAGAACTGATGAAGGATCCCCTGGACCATTTGAGAAAAATATTCCATCAGGATCATGACTTAAAACATCTTCAAATGAAGAATTTGAAGGCAAAACCAATATTTCACATCCATGTGAAACTAATCTATTAAGAATTGATTTTTTAATACCAAAATCAATTGCTACAATTTTGAATTTATTTATATTATTGTGAATTTTTTCTCTTACATCAAAATCAGTAATTGTAGTTTCTTTAAAAATATAATTTTTCTTTGTTGAAACATTTTTGGCTAAATTTAAACCTTGCATATTAGGAGTATTAGAAATAATTTCAAGACAACTATCAAAATCATTTTTTTCAGTAGTAATAATTCCATTCATGGAACCATTAGATCTTAAAATTTTAACAAGAGCTCTTGTATCAATTCCATAAAGTCCAATAATATTTTTTTCTATTAGCCACTGATTAAAGTTTAATTTAGACCTCCAATTACTATTATTATTTGAAAAATTACGAACAATTATACCTCTGACAGAATTTTCTGATTCTAAATCTTCGAAATTGATTCCTGTATTCCCAATTTCAGGATAAGTAAATGTAATGATCTGGCCAAAATAACTTGGGTCAGTAATTACTTCCTGATAACCAGTCATACCAGTATTAAAAACAATTTCACCTACAGTTGAACCCATCGCACCAAATGAATAACCAGTAAAAGTTATCCCATTACTCAAAACAAGTTTTGCATTTTTCTTAAAAGGATGATTCATTAAATAAAAAATTTATTATGATTCAAGGTAGTTTTTCAAAAGCAAAAATTTATTCCAAGGTTCTGCTTTACTCATAGAGAACAAAGCTTTTTTAAATCCCTTTTCAATATCATCTTCAATTCCTGCGACCCAGAGTACTAATGCTGTATTTAAAGCTACTACATCCAAATGAGCCTTTTGACCTGAACCAATCAAAACAGATTTTAATATGTCTTCATAAGAGTCATCATTAGATACGATTAAATCTTTATTTGAAGTGTTTTGGTAATTAAAGTCAGATACATTTATTTTTGAATGTTTAAGCTTACCTTTATCTACAAATATTATTTTATTATCTCCTTCTAACGAAGCCTCATCTAGACCACCATAGCCATGAACAACGATTGCTCTATCCATATCCATTCTGCTCAAAGCTGAAGCCATAGGATTAAGTAATTCATCAGATGCAACCCCTAAAACTTGAGCATTAGGTCTTAAAGGATTTACTAATGGACCTAGTTGGTTAAAAACAGTTCTTATACCAAGAGCCTTTCTCAAAGGAGCTAGTTTAATTAATGATTTGTGCCATACAGGAGCAAATAAGAAAGTTATCCCAATTTGATCTATTGAAGAAATTACCTTTTCTAAAGTGGAATTT
>QBXG01000005.1:0-47984 GCA_003283445.1 Prochlorococcus sp. AG-321-D23
AACAAAATTAGTTAATTTATGGGAATATTTTTTTAAATCTATTCCCCTAATCTAAAGTGTTTTTTAAAACTTTTAATTATTTGCCATTCGCAAGAAAGTCCTTCAGGAAATTCAACTAAGTCTCCTGATTTTATTAAGTAACTTTCTCCAGCTTCAGTCTTAATTTTTGCTTCACCTTCAATTATGTAACAAATTTCTTTTTCCCTGTAAATCCAAGATAAATTACATGGTTCGCACTCCCAAATAGGCCAATTCTTTATTCCGTACTGAATTATTAAACTGGCGCTGCATGGCGATTTGATAAGAACTTTCACCACAAAATACCTCAGTAAAGTCATTATATTTATATTGTCAATTTAAATTAAATTTGGACAATGTTAATTAATTTACAAAATTTAATTTATTTTTCTATTAATATCTAAGAAATACTTTTATTAATGGACGAGCTTTCAGCCCTTTCTATTTCAATATCAATAGCTTCACTTGGAATATATTGTTTATTTTTCTCTTCAAATGATGATGATGATCAAGATGGAGGTCACTTGGTAAAGTCGGCTCAAAAAATCAGTTAATTTAAGTAAATAATATATTTAATAAGGACTTATAACCTATAAATCCGGCATATATGCATGATAAGAAAATTAAGTATACTTCAAAGATTCCAAGTGTCTTTTTCTTTAGAACTTTCATATTGAATAACGTTTCTAAGATTATTTTATCGATATTTTTTTCTATTAACATGAGTATTTATTACATGGATTTAACTTTTATATAATTATTAGACATAAACCTAAAAATAATAATGTAGTAAAGAATATTATACCTTTTGTTATCAGTCTTTCTTCTTTAGTTGCGAAAAAAAGAGAAATTACGGGGGAGGTACTAAGTAAAGTCCAACCTATGCCTAAAGGAAGAGTCTTGAAAACAATTTGTTGAAGCAATATGCCTAAATTTGTTCCTAATAATATTGAGAGTAAAAATCTTTTTTGATCATTAAAATCTAATTTCTTTAAGAAAAAATTAATTCTAAATTTTTTTATTGTTATTAAAAATATTATTGCTCCAAATAACCTGATCTCTGTTGTTTGAAAAGGAGATAGATTGCTTTCTAAAAATACTTTTCGAGATAAAAGGCCTCCTAACACAGCACATAAAACTGATAAAAATGGAAATATATAGACGCTTAGATTATTTCGTTCTGTAATGATGGTCAAATTATTAACTATAAGATTAGTTCTTTGCCTAAGTAGAATGAAAAGTGAAATTGATATAATTAAAATACCTAGATAAGACCTAAGTGCTAGGTTTTCATTAATAAAAATTTCACCAGATAATGCGGCTAATATTGGAGATAATGCTTCAATAGATAAAGTTCTTCTAGTACCAATTAGCTGCAATGACTTTATATAAAAAGTATCTCCTAAACCTATTCCTATAACTCCACTAAATAACAGAGTAATTATAGATTTGAAATCATTTAAAACACTGAGATTGATAAATGCAGGAAGAAAAATTAGAAATGCGATTATATTTTTTACTAAATTAATATCTATGGATTTATACTTTTCGGTTTGTGAACGCCATATGAAGCATGCATAAGTCCATGATATTGCTGCTCCGAAGGCCGAAAAAATTCCAATCAAAACTAATAATTCTAAAAATTTTTTACTTTATAAATTGTGTTATTGCTAAAAAGAAAACGTATAGAAGAATAATAAAACCTGGCAGATACTGTATTAAAGACTTTAATTTGTTAGTTTCCATGATATTTAAATTTGATTTTTATATTTAAATAATATAAAGTCTTCATACAGTCATTAGAAGCAGATAATTTAAGAAATTAACATAAGGTTTAATATTAAAATTTTGTAAGGTGATTTATAAATAAGAAGATTCATAAGAAGTTCATCAAAAAATTTACATTTTTCATATTTATATATGAAAGCAGTAAGTATTATGTTGAATCAATCACCAAGCTATTACTTTAATTTAATAACTATCTAATATAAAAATAAATTATCAATCAAATGGAATTAATTAATAGAAATGATGTTTCGCTGGGTCTTGCACCATTCGATATATTAGGCTTTGAATCCGAAGAAGAACTTAATCTGGAAATTTCAAAGCTTATTAGGACTAGAAGCGAATTCGATACTAAAACCAAAGTAATTTCTAATTAATACCTTTTAAGAGCTTGATTCAAAAAATTTTCAAAAATTAGTTTTTCTATTAGGATATAAACTTTCTAACTTTCTTCTCCTTTCGGTCTTTGCGTTAATTCTCTCTTCCTTCTCTTTTTTCTTTATTTCATCATTTATTTTGTTTTGTCTATAACCGATCCAAAGAAGTACCCAAATAACTGAAGTTAATAACAGAAGAGCTGTATATTGGCCCGTCATTGGAAAGCTAGCTTCAGAATATTTGACGTAGGAAAATAAATTAACCATCTTACTAAAATAATATATAAAAGATATTTGCGTGTTTATATAAACCATAAAATTTAAAATGTCTTTAATTTATCGTTCTCCATATTTCAAGATAATTTAGTCTAAGAGTTGAATTTTTTATTTAAAAACGTTTTTTTTTATAAAATTGAATTGCTATCATCAGATTAAGGAAATATTGAGAGACTACATTTTTGAACCCTTTTGATTTAGCAGTAGTTGGTGGTGGAGCAGCAGGTTTCATGACGGCAGTAACAGCCGCCGAAAATGGTGTTAAAAGAATAATAATTCTTGAAGGCTCCTCAAAACTTATGGAGAAAGTAAGAATAAGTGGAGGAGGTAGATGCAACGTAACTAATGCATCATGGATACCGAGTGAGTTAGCAGAAAATTATCCTCGAGGCGGTATTAAGCTTTTAGAATCATTTAATCGTTTTGCCGCTGGAGATGTATTTGATTGGTTTGAGAAAAGAGGATTAAATTTAAAGATTGAAGCTGACAATAGAGTATTTCCAGTATCTGATTCATCTTTAGATGTAATAAGTTGCTTAAAAAAAAATGCAATAAATAAAGGGGTAGAGATATTAACTAAATTTTTTGTAAAAGAAATTTTAAAAACTTCAGATAACCTTTTTACTATTTTTAATAGTGATAAAATTTCGATAATTGCAAAAAATATTATTCTCTCTACTGGAGGCCATCCTAGTGGATATAAATTAGCTAAAAATTTTGGCCACAGCATAATTAGACCTGTTCCGTCCCTTTTTACTTTCTCCACAAAAGAAAAAAAATTGAATGAGTGTAGTGGTGTCTCTATTAAAAATATAGATATTGAAATTCAACTAAATAACAAATCTTTCAAAAATAGAGGAGATTTACTTATAACTCATTGGGGATTTAGCGGTCCTGCTGTCCTAAAGCTCTCTTCGATAGCTGCGAGAGAATTGTTTGATCAAAAGTATAAATTTAATTTAATAATTAGATGGTCAAACCTTGAATATAAAGAGTTAAAAGAAAAAATTGATAACCTAAAATTTAATAATGGAAAATTAAACTTAATTAATTTAAGACCTCTACCTTTGTTAACAAAGAGGTTGTGGGTGTTCTTATTAAATAAAATGGAAATTAATAAAGATAAGAAGTGGTCAGATCTTCTTGCAAATGAAAGAGAGAAAATGATAAATAGCCTTTTGAAAGATAAATATATTATTTCTAGTAAAGGCCCCTTTGGAGAGGAATTTGTCACCTCTGGAGGTATCTCAATCAATGAAGTTAATTTTAAAAGTATGGAAAGTTCAATATGTCCAGGTTTATTTTTTTCTGGTGAAGTTCTTGATGTTGATGGAATCACTGGGGGGTTCAATTTTCAACATTGCTGGACGAGTGGATGGCTTGCAGGACAGTCAGTCTCAAAGTTATGTGGCAAAGTAACAAATTAATAAGTTTATCTTCTTTTTATTAAGTATTTATCGACAAAAGTTTTTTAAACAAAGATTAATTTTAAAGTTGAAAAACTTAAAAAGAATGATGCAAAATCTAATTCCTAAAAAGGAAGAAGAAGAAAGAAGGTTAAAAGCATTAGCTGAATATAGAATATTGGGGACTAAACCAGAATCCTGTTATGACGATATTACAAAAATAGCAGCTTCAACATGTAATGTTCCGATATCTTTAATGACCTTAGTTGATAAAGATAAGCAATGGTTTAAGTCAAAAGTGGGCCTCGAAATTAATGAAACAAAAAGGGATTGGTCTTTTTGTACCCATGCTATTCAAGAAAATAGCCCATTAATTATTCAGGATGCTTTTCAGGATGAAAGATTTATCAATAATCCCTTGGTAACTGGTGATCCTAAAATTAGGTTTTATGCTGGGTTTCCTCTTAAAAATAGAGATGGTAATAAACTTGGAACTTTATGTGTTATCGATCGGAAACCAGGTAATCTTTCTCCAAAACAATTCAATGTAATGGAATTATTATCTAAGCAAATAGTTTCTTTTTTGGAGTTAAGAAAGAAATCTCTCAATTTATTAGAGGCTTTATCTAATTTGCATAAACAGGATGGTATATTATCAGTCTGTTCATATTGCAGAGAAGTTAAAAATAATGATGGTGATTGGATGCATTTAGAAAAATATCTATCGAAAATAAGTGATATTAGATTTAGTCATGGTGTTTGTGATGTTTGTATGGAAAAACATTTCCCAGATGTCGTTGAGGTCTGGAATAAAAAAGATTCTTTTCAAGAGGGACAAAAAAGGTTCCTGAAATCCTAAAATCTAAATATTACTTTTTAACTGAAGGCATTTTTGGACGAATATATATTTAAATAGCTAGTATTGTATAAATTTAGACTTGCAAATGTTACTAGGAACTTTATTTACGGGTGAAATAGCTAAAAGTGCATTAGTTGCTTATATCCATTACCTAGGAATCATCCTTTGTTTTGGATCTCTTTTATTTGAAAGGCTGACTTTAAAAGTTGATCTTAATAGAAACCAAACTATTTCAATGGTTGTTGCAGATGTTATTTATGGCTTAGCTGGTGTTGCAATATTGGTTACTGGAATTTTACGGGTTAAATATTTTGGACAAGGAGGTGATTTTTATACAGAAAATCCAATTTTTTGGATTAAAGTCTCTCTATATATTTTGGTTGGATTATTATCTTTATACCCAACAACAACTTATATTTTGTGGGCGATACCATTGAGTAAAAATAAATTACCCGAGATCTCAGAAAAACTTGTAAAAAGATTTAGATTTATTATTACAACTGAATTAGTAGGTTTTGCAACTATCCCTTTTTTAGCAACTTTAATGGCAAGAGGCGTAGGTCTAGGTTGAAAAAATATTTATGGAAAGAAGTTGTTTAATAAGTACAAATAAAGAATATAGATGGTGTTTAAGTTTTAAAATAAATAAATCCAAAAAAGAGATAATTTTCATAGGTTTAAATCCATCCCTTTCAGATTTAAATTATATTGATAATACAACCAGGAAAATAATCAAAATCTGCAAAAACTACAATTATGGAAATATTAAAATAATAAATCTGTTCGCTTTAATTTCTAAAACTCCTGATAAATTGTTCACTCATAAGAAACCTGTTGGCTATTTAAACAATAAGTTTATAAATGAAAGTTTAAAATACTGGTCAGAAAATAAAAATTGTCATTTGTGGTTGGGTTGGGGCAACAAAGGGATCTTGCTAAATAGGAATTACAATATTTCTAAAAAAATAATGAATTTTTATTCAATAAAAAAAGATAATTTTGGGAATCCTTTAGGACCGCTTTTTATAAAAAAAACAAAAAAACAAAATCCTATACACCCGTTATATTGCTCTAATAATTCAGTACTTCAATCAGAATCTTCATTAAATTTCTCGTGATTTAATAAGAGCTAATGCTATTCTTTTAAAAATATGTTAACTTTTAGGAAAATATAAATATGAGATGAAAATCTCTAAACAATTACAAAAGCTAAAGAATTTAAACGTTAAAGCAGAAAACTGTTTAACAAGAGATGAGGCAAAAAAAATTATTAGTAAAGCAAACAAGGCACAAAGTAAAATAACTCTCTAAAAATAATTTTTCTAATTTTCATTTCTCTCAACTCCCATAATTGGACTCCTTCCCAAAGATAAATAAAAATTTTATAAATTTTTCATAAATAATTAGATGGCTTTAAATATTCTCAAGTTCAGAAAATCTAATGAAAGATTTAAATCAAATAGAGAATGGCTTGATTCAAAACACTCATTTTCTTTTGCAGAACACAGTGATCCAATCTGGGATAATTTTGGAAAAATTAGAGTAATTAATGAAGATATAATTTCTCCTAATTCAGGATTTAATACTCACTCTCATTCGAATATGGAGATAGTCACAATAGTTATAAAAGGAGAGATTACACATAGAGATTCATTAAATAATTTAGGAATAATTCATGAAGATGAAGTGCAGCTTATGTCTGCAGGAACAGGTATTACTCATAGTGAAAAAAATGAAAAAAATACAGACTGCAAATTATTTCAGATATGGATATATCCGGACACTCAAGATCTCACGCCTTCATATAATCAAATTTCGATTAAGAATACTTCTGGGAATAATCTGATTATTAATTCTTTAAAAAAAAATAAATGTCCGCTTTTTATAAATCAAGATATATCTATATGGCGATGTAAATATAACCTTTTAAACAAAAAATATTTGCCTTCAGAAATAGAAAAATTTAATTGGATTCAAATAATAGAGGGTGATTTGTTAGTAAGAGATAAAAATAATAAATCAAGTAAAAAGCTTTCTTCTGGCGACGGTTTGGGATTTGAGATTTCTGATTTCAGCGATATAGATATTCAATCAAATACTTACATTGATATGCTTTTATTCTCTATGCCAAAACTATAATATTTAATCTAAAGAGTCTTTTTTGAATGCGTTTAGTGCTTGTAATGCCATGTTTAGATGAACTTCCATGGCACCTAAAGCAATTAAGGAATTAGAAGATTTATTTTTTAATAAGTTTTTATTTCGCTTAGAAATGGTCTTAATGACATCTTTAGTTACGATCTCCCAATTATTTATTAATTCATTAAATTCTTGTTTTTCTAAGCTTTCAGTATCTTTTTTATCATCGTATGCATTGATATCTTTTTGTGCATTTAGCATCAAATAAGTTAATTTTTTATGACTTATTGCTTGAGGTAAATTGTTAGATTCACTCATAGTACTTTCTAATTTATATGTAAAATTTAACTAAATAAGAGGAAATTTGCTAGTAGTGTATTGGTTGTAATGACCGACCTGGAATTAGTTCAACTAAATTTTTAATGCGCGAAAAACTTTATATTGAATTTTTCATGGATTAATTTTTTAAAAATATCTCCTCTTTGTTCATAGTCTCTAAATTGATCAAAACTCGAACATGAAGGAGAAAATAATAAAGTTTCAGCTTGATTATTTTTTATGTAAGAATAGGAGTAGTTAATTACTTCTGAAAGATCATTAAAAGTTAAAATATCATTCTTAAATCCTCCTTCAAGGATCAATTTTTTTAAGGTTTGCGAGCTTTCGCCAAAAAGGAATACAGCTTTTGCTTTTTTATTAATAATCTTTACCCACTCAATAGAATCACCATTTTTTAACCTACCCCCAGAAATTATTATGGGAGAACCTTTAATTGCATTTATACCTGCTACAGAAGAGTCAAAATTGGTAGCCTTGCTATCATTAATTATTTCGAGTGCATCACTTCGGAATATTGTCTCCATTCTATGGGGAAGTTGTTCATAGCTAAGTAAAGCATTCTTTATTCTCTCAGGGGATAATCCAATTTTTCTTGCAGCTGCTACAGCTAGTAATAGATTTTGAGTGTTATGATTACCTTTCAGTTTAAAATTCTTTAAACTCAACAACTTTTCCCTTCTCTCTACAATAAAGTGTTCATTATTTATCCAATAATCACAGTGATCTGAATCTGATTCATTAGAATTAGTAGTTATCCATATTCCATTTAAAAGTGATTTGAAATTTTCTTTTAAATATTTGTCGTCGTAATTATAAATTCTAAATTCTGATTGTTTTAGTAAGCTATTTTTTATCTTGAAATAATTATCAAGTGTTTTGTGACGGTCAAGATGGTCGGGAGTAAATGTTGTCCAAATTCCAATTTTAGGTTTAATGCAATGTGTCGCTATTTCTATTTGAAAACTGCTCAATTCAGCGACTATCCAATCAATATTTTTGCTTTTTGTTGAGTAAGCAATTTCGCATAATGGAGTCCCAATATTGCCTGCAAATGGGGCTAATAAATTATTTTCTCTTAGTATATGACTTAATAAGTGAGTAACTGTAGTTTTCCCGTTAGTACCCGTAATCCCAATCCAATTTATATTCTTTAAACTTTCCCATGCGATATTTATTTCCCCTATTACAACGATTCCTCTTTCTTTAAGTTTGATTATTGTTTTATGGTCAAAGGGTATAGATGGACTTACAACAATAGACTCAATTTGTTTAAGACATGTAGAAAACTCATCAAATAAAAATTGTTTATTTAAGCAAACAGATATATCGAGTTTTTCTAGTATTTCCTTTGTTTCTAAAAGTTCTTTATTTTCATTACTTTCCCATACAATAACTCTCTTTCCAATACTTCTTAAATACTTTGCTGCCCAAAAACCAGATCTTCCTAACCCAATAACAAAATTTATTTTTTCTTCCTTTTTTGAATTATTTTTAATAGGCATTAAATTTATAATTAAATTGAAGACTAGAAATTAAATGGTTTATTTAATTATGAAAAATTCTTTAAAAACTAATCTAACTTCTAAATTAAAATTAATAAACGTCTTTTTAATTATTTTTGGATTTAATTTAATAGATATTGAATTGAAAGCTCATCTTAGAGGTTCTTATTTAACTGAAAGTGAAGCCAAAGAAAAAGCTAAAGACCTTGGTTGCTCTGGAACATTTAAAATAAAAGAAATGTGGATGGCTTGTGAAAGTGAAAAAGATCTTCATAAATACCTTAGAAAAAACAAATAATGTTTAAAACTAAAACAAGAAAACTTCATAGAAGTATTACTCTCATAGCAGTAATTCCATTATTAATAACCGTTCTTAGTGGAAGTTTATATTCTTTATTTCAATATTTTGGATTGGATTTCTTTTGGCTTATGAAAATTCATACGGGAAACTTTTTCTTTATAAATCTACAACCTCTTTTTACACCTGTTTTAGGTTTACTAACAATATTTGCAATAATTTCTGGTTTATTTTTATTTCCTAGATCTAAAATTAAATACCCAGATTAATTAAATGAAAGAAAATATTACTGAATTATGGTTCTCTTGGTTCTATAAAAATTGGGAGAAAAATGCTCCGGGTAATTTGATTGATAAGGGGTTATCTCCATCACAAATTGCAGAGAGATTTGTAAATGAAAATCATAAAGAATTTTTGGAAATAGCTAATGAATTTGATGAAGATAATTATCAGGCTTTAAATGAATTTATGAAACTTTCAGAGAGTGAATTGCATATTCTGAAATATTTTTTGAAGTTGATAAAACTAAAAAACTCATAAAAAACTACTAAGTATTTCCATACTCTTGTCCCATAGATTTTTTCTTTCTTTCTTATTTAGAGCAAATGGTGAAGTTGGAGATAATTTTGGATGACCTCTAAAATTGAATTTAGGCCCGTAATGGTCTCCTCCCTTTGCCTCAGGAGAAGTAGCAGCAAGTAGTTGAGGTAAAGCACCCATCTCTGCCGATTGAAAAATTGGACTAAATAGCTCTAAGGAGAAAGTTTCAATTGGACTTGGTGTTGGTTTCTGTGCAGAAAAAAGATTGGTTTTTGCAATACCTGGATGAGCCGCCAAGGATAAAATATTTTTTTGCTCTAGCTTTTCATTCAACTCTAAAGCAAACATTACGTTAGCTAATTTACTATTAGCGTATGATTCCCACTTGTTATAGTAATTTTCTGCTTTAAGATTATTCCACCCAACTTTTCCAAAGAACTGAGCCCCTGAAGTTACTGTTACTATTCTAGAGTTTTCTTTCTTTTCGATTAAAGGAAGGAATTTCAGTGTTAAAAGCATATGTGCTAAATGATTGACCGCAAATTGTATTTCAAAACCTTGTTTACTTAATGTTTTTGGTGGGTGCATTATACCTGCATTGTTAATTAGTAAATCTAAATTCTCAAACTCACTTGATATTTTTGATCCAATTTCACTTACATTATTTAAATCTGAAAGATCTAGTTCTATAGGAGTAAATTTACCTTCAGGATTTAGCGACTTTAATTTATCTATAGCCACATTAGCCTTTTCTAAACTTCTGCAAGCAAGCAAAACATGTGCATTTTTTTCTGCTAGAGCTTTAGCGGTGAAATAGCCAAGACCACTGTTTGCACCAGTTATAAAAGCTGTTTTCCCATCTAAATTGGGAATATCTGATATGGTCCAATTAGACCTTTTATTCTTAGAGATAGTGGCAGTCATTTTCTAATTCTTCTTAAAAATATTGAAACTTGATTAAAAAATTAAGTTTGTGGAATATTTTTATCGTAAATACTTATGCTAAGGATCGTGAGAACTTAAATAATTACTTTTTTTATAATTAATTAGTTGTTATTGATTAATTTTTAATTGCATATTGCCATTGATTATATCTTGAAAAATTTGTTTCTCTAAGTAACTGTAATTTTCTGCTATTTATTTTGATGACAATTCCATCAGTCGGGTATTTAGAAAATATTTTTCCATCTAACCATCTTTTTCTAAATAACTCGACTTGGCTTGTAAAATTTGTGAAGTAACTATGAGGGGTGATAAAGCCACATTTTTTAAGATAGTTAAGGGTTTCATACTGGTTAAGTCTTCCATTAAGTATTTGGAAACAGCAAAAGCTGAAATTTTCTGTAACCCTTTTTTTATTGTTGAGGAATTCGCTTGTAATTTTTTGGGAAAAATAGGGAGTTTCGTTTGGGGCATAAAGCTCACCTCTAACTTGAAAATCTCGTTGGATAGGAAGGCTATTGGGGACATCTTTAATCTTTTCAATTTTGCTTGAGACATCAAATCCTTTTCTTGTAATGGCTTTATTAAACTTGCCATTTATATATTTTATTGCAATAGCGCAACCATCAATTTTTGGTTGAATGCTCAATCTTGTATTTTTTAATAAGCTATTTAAAAATTCTTTATGATTATCTTTAGGTAATGAGGGTAATAATAAATTACTTCTTTGATTAAAATAATCACATTTTGGATCTGTACGAAGTAAGTTTCTTTCAAGTTGATCAAATGCTTTATCAGAGATAAGAGCTTTTCCTATTCGATATTGTTCATCAAGATACTTAACATTTTTTTCTAATAATGAACCCATAATATTTCTTGGATAATTTTGAAAATATTTTTGAGGAGATTTTTTACTTAAGTCAAGGATTTATAGATTCAAATTTGACTTTAGGAGTAAAAAAAAATTGGCTTATCCATATATATTTTCCTATGAGGAGTACACTTGAAAAGTATAAAATGTACTCATTGAAGGTTTAAATTAAATACTTCAATAAAACATTTTTTCAGAAAATTGTTTCAAGGTTTTTAATGATTAAATAAGAAATTAAAAACTTTATTTAGTTAAGCCCATACAATTCAGAAAAAAAGTTTTTAGCATATATAAAAAATGCCATTACTTTTAGATGCTCAAGAAAAGTGGGAAGATTTTTTAGATAATAAAATCACAAACTACGAAAAACTGCGTAATTTTGATTATGGCCCAACTAATAAAAGCTCCGTTTCAAAATTATCACCTTATATTTCTCATAGGGTTTTATTAGAATATGATTTGCTTGAAGAGGTTAAAAAGAAATATCATTCACATAAGATTAATAAATTTGTTGAAGAGATTTATTGGAGAATTTATTGGCAAGGTTGGATGGAAAATAGACCAAATGTGTGGTGTAATTTTATTTCAGAAAAAAATTATGAATATGATTTTGAAACCTATGAAAAAGCAATAAATGGAAACTCAGAATTAGCTTTTTTCAATTCATGGGTTAATGAGTTAAAAACTTATAACTACTTACACAATCATACTCGTATGTGGTTTGCTAGTACTTGGATTTTTAATTTAGGTCTGCCCTGGCAATTAGGCGCAAGTTTTTTCTTTAAACATCTTTATGACGGAGATGCTGCCTCGAATCTTTTGAGTTGGAGATGGGTTGCAGGATTACAAACAAAAGGAAAGCAATATCTTTTTTCCCCAGCAAATCTCAGAAAATTTTCAAATAATAGGTTTAATGTTGAAAAGATTAATAATAGGCAAATCTTTCTTGAAGAAAAAAATCAAATCCCACTTAATGACGAGATTTATAAAAGCAATATGGAACCAAAGTCAGAAACCCTCATATTATTTGAAAATGATTTACATGTTTCAACTCTTGAAAATACCTTACAAAATTACAAGAGCGTTTTTATTATCCTACTAGGTAATGCTCAAAGAAAAATAAAATTATCTGAAGCAGTTCTGAGTTTCAAACAACAAATAGTTCTTGAATTCATAGAGCAATTTGATAATGTTACTCAGATTGATCCTCAAAAATTAAAAGAGACATTGGTTGATATTGATCAGTTAGATATGATTTATCCTGGTGTTGGTGAAAATAATGATTTTATAAACAGTTTTAAGAATTTAAATAATAAGGTGATTTTTAATTTAGTAAGAGATCAAGACTTATTTGCATGGAAGTTTGCCAAAAAAGGGTTCTTCAAATTCAAAGAAAATATACCCAAAATTAATCAATATGTTATTCAAAATTAGTGATGAAAATTTTTAAAAGGTAATAGCTTTTTAAAAAGAAAAAAAATTTGAAATACGCATAACACTAAGTATAAATACTTAATTAAAGATCAGTTTTATGGTTTAATCCACGATGAATAATGTGACTAGTTATTTTTACTTAAGAAATACGTTTTATAGTGCTTTCAACAATTCTTACAAAATCATTCAGCAAAGATACAGCTTTATTAATCCTAAGAGTAATTACTGGTACAGTTTTAATACATCATGGATTTGAAAAACTAGCTAATATAGAGAATTTTGCTGATGCTTTTGTCAGACCTCTACACTTACCTTTCCCAATATTTTTATCATATGTAGCTGCATTTTCAGAAATTGGTGGAAGCTGGTTATTAATACTTGGTTTAGCAACAAGATTTGGTGCTTTAGCAATAGTTGGTACAATATCTGTTGCTATTTATCATGCTTTAATAACATCTGGTTTCAATATTTTCTTGTTAGAACTTTTACTACTTTATTTCGCTTCAGCTACCTCTATAGCACTAACAGGTCCTGGAGATTTCTCAATTGATGAAGTAATTATAAGAGTATTGAGATCTGAATCTGATGATGAAGATATTCAAGAAACAGTTAAAACTAAAGTCAGTGCAGGAAAATCAATCAGTCAAGAGGATTCAACCAACAAAGGTGGTATTTTCCAATTCTTACAAGCAAACCTACTCTCAGATACTTCAAATTAAATTTTTGGATAAAGACTATCAATAAATTCCTGTTTTTTTTGTAAAGAATTAATTTTTTCAAACTTAATTTTTAAAGTCGCTTCAGATAAACTTAAGAAAAGTCCCAAAGCTGTTACCCAAGAAAAAATGATTAGAGGATTTTCAGGAATTTCTGAGAAATTCATATCGTTAATATTTCTTTTATAAAACTGACCGATCTATTTAATTTTTTCAACCTAAGTAAACAATTTAGAAATATTTTACGGATTTATTTCGATTTTTCCCCAATTATTTTCCTTATGCCAGACATACCTCTTGTGGATAGGCGTTACTAATTTAAGGAGATCTACAGAATATATTTCAAATTCTAATACAACAAAACTTTCTGGTTTATTTAAATTACTAGAAATTATTTGAGAAGTGCAAATATTTTTAGTTATCTGTTTTCCTGGATGTTGCCAAAACCAAGTTGATTTGGATCTATCTGATAAAGAATCCCAATATTTCATGTTTTCCTTTAACTCCCTCATTTTTCCTTTAAATCTGAATTGTGATTTGCTTTTATAAAAAAGCCATAAAACTTCAGCATTGGGGTTTAATTTTAATTGAGCAACTTTTTCGCTGCGACTATCAGTAAAAATAAGGATTGAACTTTCAGTTTGCCATCCTCTAAAAACTACCGTACGTAATCTAGGTTCGTTATTCCCGTTAATAGTACAAAGCTGAAACCACCTACTTGAGGGTAATTTACCTTCTTTTTTTCTTGCAGCCTTTAACTCCTGCCTCCATATTGGAATTTTAATTTCCTTCATTAAATTTGGGTAAAAGTAAACCACTTATTCGCTTATATTCCGCAAATGAAGCATATTTTGTAAGTGATTTGTCCTTTTTTAGCATTCTTGGTAGAAAGACTCCAAAGAAAAATAAAGCAAGAATAGCAAAAGGTATAAAACTCACAGAAAGGATGGCAAATGATAAATAAATTAGTATTTCACCGAGGTAATTTGTATTTCTTACATTTTTGAAAAATCCATCTTTAATAAGTTCTTTTTTGATTTTAAGTGTGAAATATTTTTGAGCATCACTTGCAAAATGGAGAAAAACACCAATTATATTTATTGAAATAGAAGCTGCAATTATGGGATATGAAACTGATTTTAGGGAGGAAATGAGAAGAAATGGCGCTATCCAGTACCCACCAAGGAAAATAAACCCAGTAATTGAAGTTATGAAATTTATTTTTTCTTTAAAATATGGATCTGGAAATATTTTTTCTTTTAGCAACCAAAGTATTCCATAAGTTCCATGCAAAGATAAATAAACCCATGCAGCAATTGAATAATTTTTATAAAACATCATTAACCCTGCTACAACAAACAGAGTTAAGCCTTTATGCAGGTTGATTATTTGGTTAAGTTTCATTTTCTAATCAATCTAAAAAACGAAAGTATTATTTGTGGATCTTCTTGCATTCATCAATAATCTAATGGGCGATACTGGATTCGAACCAGTGACCACTACCTTGTCGAGGTAATGCTCTACCGCTGAGCTAATCGCCCTTTTGAAAAAGTCAAATATTTGAACTCCCTATATGAAAATAGCAGCTCAAGGATTCATTTTCTAAGTAACTTAATTTTCCATCTTTCTCTTTTGGTTATTTCTAAATCTAGAATTTCAATAAACCCTTTGTTATCAAGTTGAAGTTTATCGCCAACTTTTAAACTAATAGTACCTTTCTTTACTGTCATACCATTTAATTTAAGCATTCCAGTTTCTATCCTTTCCAAAATTTTGTTTCTAGAGATTCGGAAACCTGCAGAAGCTATTGCATCTATCCTTGTTGAAGCCTCTACCGTATTAATTATTTTTTTTGATCTCCCAACAGGTATTTGTAATTCATCTAAACATACTATTTTTATTTTTACTTTTACATCTCTTAGGGAGAAAATCTTTTCATCTAAGAATTCAATTTTTGAATCGTCGATTATTCCTTGAGCTCCTCTATCTCCTATGGTCCAAATATCACCAATTCTTTCTTCCCTTAATCCATTATCCACTAATAAGGATCTAAAATCATCCTGAGTTGCATTGTCAAATAAAAAATTACCACTCATTTGAATACCTTTCGCAGGGAAATCTTTAATAAGTTCATTTTTCTCTGGGGTATTATCTTCTCTAAAACATGCAATCTTGGATCTTTGGGCTGAATTATATCCTCCAAAAACAAAAAATTTAAAATCATTTAAATTTTCAAATTCTTTCAAAATTTCTTCACACACAAATGTTGAATTAAACCCAGTCCAATATGTTTGCCAATGTTTTAAAGATAAATTAGAAATATTTATTAATTCCTCAATTTCTTTTTTGTAATTTGAATTTATTAATAATTCCTTCAAGTCAATCATTTAGCCTTCTATAAAAATTATGTCTCTAGGGTCTGATTGTTTTATTAAAGCCCAAGGTAACTCAGTTCCTATTTGATTTTCAAGAAGAACAAGCCATTTTCCTTCTTTATTGAAATCTATAATAGATCTCAACTCTTTATTTCTATTAACGTTAATACTCGCTGAAGATACAATGCTACCTAGATAACCTGAGCCCATACCTAAAAGACCCCCTATGAAAGATTCTCCTATATTGTTTAATCCAAGGAAGCTAAAAGTGGATAAGTTTGTCATATTAGAAAATGCTATGCCTGCTATAAAACCAAATGGCATTAGCCAGTTACGCATATTTTTCTGTCTTATTTTTCTATCAAGTTTTGGATTTAGGATTCGTATGTTTTGAATTTCTTCAGATTTAAAGAAGCTATTTGTAGATAAATTTAATAATTGTTGTTGATCAGGAGTTGTTTTTTCTTTGGATGGCAAAATCAATAAACATTCTGTTAGAAATATTGATTTGTCCTTAAAAACATTTAATAGTTCAAGGCATTTTTCTAGCTCATTAAATATCACTATACTTTTAGTCAATTTTCATTCCTCAAATGTTGGTTTGTTGATTCAAATTAATAAAACAAGATATCTCTACTATAGATTAAGTTAAAGTAAAAAAATTAAAGAACAATTCTTTAAATGACAAAAGTTTTAATTACAGACCCAATCGATCAAACGGGAATTGATATTCTTTCCCAAGTCGCTCAAGTTGATCAGAAGATAGGAATCTCGAACTCTGAATTGGCATCTATTATCCATGATTATGATGCTCTTATGATACGCTCAGGCACTCAAGTTACAGGAGATATTATTAATTCTTCTAAGAAACTAAGAATAATTGGAAGAGCTGGGGTTGGTGTAGACAATGTGGATGTTAAGGCGGCTACTCAAAAGGGGGTACTCGTTGTTAATTCTCCGGGAGGGAATACGATAGCTGCTGCAGAGCATACAATCGCAATGATGTTGGCATTATCAAGAAATATACCAATTGCAAATAGTAGTACTTTTTTGGGTAGATGGGAAAGAAAAAAATTTGTTGGTAATGAGTTGTTTAAGAAAAAGCTAGGTGTTGTAGGTTTAGGAAAAATAGGAACTCATGTCGCAAAAGTTGCTAATGCGCTTGGAATGGATGTTTATGGATATGATCCATTTGTTTCCTCGGAAAGAGCACAACAATTACAGGTCAGATTATCCGAATTAAAAACATTGTTTGAGGAATCTGATTATGTAACTTTACATTTGCCGAGGACTTCAGAAACAGAAAACCTAGTAAATATTAAGGTGCTTAAAAGTATGAAAAAAAATGCAAAATTAATAAACTGTGCGCGTGGGGGAATAATTGATGAAGAAGCTTTAGCGGAGGCACTTAATAATTCATTGATAGGAGGAGCGGCTATTGATGTGTTTGCTAAAGAGCCATTAGACTCCAATTCGCCACTACTTAAAGTTGATAAAAATTTAATCCTTACACCTCATTTAGGAGCATCAACTAGGGAAGCTCAAGAGAATGTTTCTGTAGATGTTGCTGAACAAATAAGAGACGTTCTTTTGGGACTTTCTGCACGAACAGCAGTAAATATTCCGGGTTTAAGTCCTGATATTATGGATAGCCTTAAACCTCATTTACAATTAGCTGAAACAATGGGCCTTTTAATAAGCCAACTTTCTGGAGGACAAATTCAAAAGTTAGAGGTAAGGCTTCAAGGTGAATTTGTGCAGCACCCCTCACAGCCTTTAATCATAGCCAGTTTAAAAGGTCTATTAAGTAAGGCTCTAGGTGATCGAATAAATTATGTTAACGCTTCTCTTGAAGCAGAGTCTAGAGGTATTTCAGTAGTTGAAAGTAAAGACGAGGCTAGACCGGAATTTGCTAGCGGTTCACTTCAATTAACTACATTTGGAGATAATGGTGAGCATAGTGTTGCAGGAAGTATTTTTGCTGATGGCGAATTGAGAATAATTAGCATTGATCAATATCCAGTTAATGTTTCTCCAAGTAGATTTATGCTTATAACTAGGCATAGAGACATGCCGGGCATCATTGGAAAGTTAGGTTCCCTCCTAGGGGACCACAATGTCAATATTGCCTCAATGCAAGTTGGTAGAAAAATTGTCAGAGGAGAGGCTGTTATGGTTTTAAGTATTGATGATCCTATTCCTACAAATTTGCTTGAATCAATTCTTCAAGTCGAGGGCATCACTAGTTCTGATCCAGTAACTTTATAGATAATTTTAGTAGTTAATGGAAATAAAAAATTGGTATGAACTTACCTTTGAAATAGAAACTAATTTAGAAGAAATTATTATTTGGAAATTAAATGACTTAGGTATATCTAGTTACGCATTTGAAATTTCATTAAATAATAAAAATAATAAAAAAGTAGTAATTTGGCTCCCAAATTTAAATTGGCCAGAAAGTTTAAGAATTAAACTTGTAAGAAATATTAAAGAGGTATTAGATAAAAACAATTATCAACCCAATTGTTTTGAGTGGAAGCTCATTGAACAGGAAGATTGGATATCAAGCTGGAAGAAATATTGGGGACCAGAACTTGTAGGGGATAACTTACTTATATTACCTTGTTGGCTTGAATTACCAGAGGAATATAAAAATAAGAAAGTTATTAAAATAGATCCTGGAGCAGCTTTTGGTACAGGAAGTCATCCCACTACATCTCTTTGCTTAGAAGAATTGGAAAAGATTTCATTATCTAGAAAGAAAATATTAGATATAGGTTCAGGTAGCGGTATTTTAAGTATTGCCGCTAGATCTTTTGGGGCTAGCAAGATTTATTCTATTGATAATGATTATCTGGCAATAAATTCTACTGAGTCTAATTTTCGGCTGAATTTTGGTAATCTCGATAATTTAAAAACATATCTAGGATCATTTGATGGGTTGGTTTCAAAATATACTTTGAAAAATTTTGATTTTGTATTGTGTAATATTCTTGCAGAAGTAATAAAAGGCATAATCCCTGACATTCGTAATTGCCTTAAAATTGATGGAAAAGTTATCTTAAGTGGGATCTTGAATTCACAAAAAGATGAAATTATCAAATTATTAAAAGCTAGTAATTTACGAATAAATGATGTATCTTCTGAAAAAGATTGGGTGTGCATTACAGCACAAAAAATCCCCTAATCTTAGAAATACATAAGTTTTTCTAATGTAACCCCCCTTTCTCATTGCATTGTTTCATTTTTTACACCCTTTACACACAAATGCTTATAAACAATGTTAAAAAAGTATTATAGGTAAATTTTTTACCATCAATTTTTAAATTAAATGGCTTCTTACAAAGTTACACTAATCAGTGAAAGTGAAGGTCTCAATTCTACAATTGAAGTACCTGATGATCAGTACATTTTAGATGCTGCTGAAGAACAGGGTGTTGATCTACCATACTCTTGTAGAGCAGGAGCTTGTTCTACATGTGCAGGTAAGATCACATCAGGAACTGTTGATCAATCAGACCAAAGTTTTTTAGATGATGATCAATTAGAGGCTGGTTTTGTTCTTACTTGTGTTGCATATCCATCTTCAGATGTAACAATTTATACTCATGCTGAAGAAGAACTTTATTAATTTATAAAAAATAACTATATTAGGTTGTTTTGTTTAATTTTTTCTGCCACTCTCATATGAGGTGGCTTTTTCTATGCGATAAATGAATAAATTTGAATTTTTTAAAACCGATGCAATTAAATCAAGTTACGGTGGTCAATTCAGCTATAAAGTGATTGGACCATGTTGCAGGCTGTATGATAGAGAAGAGTTGCCTTGGCCCTGTTCTAGGCTAGCTTGGCGCAGTAAAGAACCAAGTTGGAGAAGGATAGGCTCTCGATTTGTCGCGGATATGGCCTCAAGGAAATGTCCATCGTATTCAGTTCAAATTTTAGAGCCAGGATCAAAACCTGTAGAAACGGTCATCACTCTTTTCTCAAAGAAGTTTTCTTCAGAAATTCAAGAATGGTGGTATAGCAAAAAACCAGCCTCAAAAGAGGCTGGTAATGTTTCCCCGGATTTTATAAATTAGTTTTATGCTTTTGGTTTTGGAGGCATATAACCTTTTAAACCTGAGCATTCAAGACTCTCGAAAGTATCAACGCCTGTCTGTGAATTTGTTCCAGAGGCCCTTTCGCATAATGATTTTCTTGTTTTTAAATCAAGATTCGCATTGGTAAAGTCTGCTCCATCTATAGTTGCTCCGTCGAAAACACTCTTCATAAGCTCGCCATTTGTCAGATTTGCATCTGAAAAATCAGCATTATCAAAACGAGTTGCATAGGCAATAAGATCTTTCATATTGGCACCTTTGAAACTAGAGTTCTTGGCAGTTGTTACGCTCATATAGGCACCTTGTAGGTTGGCTTCGCCTAAATCTTGATTAGATAAATCATATTTTACATATTCATTATTTTGAAGATCTGCACCATGAAGATCTTCTTTCAATCCATCTACTGATGAAGGATCACTTGGATAAAGTGCATTTGCAGAGATTGGATTAAGAAGTAAACCAATAATCAATGGAAGAAAAATAAGAAGTCTTTTGAAAGACTTGTTTAGTGATGAAAAAATAGAAACCATTTCGATCGACATCAAATTAAAAAAAACCATAAGACTATTATTTCATGGGTTGGTCATTTACAACCCTACTGCTCACGAACTGTTGCAGTTTATTTAATTTCTGCGGTTAAAAAATCTTTAGCAAGATAAGTATTAGGGAATATTTTTTGAGCTTCTTTTAGCAAATCGCTTGGCTTGATTGGACTTCTTTGAGTATATCTTGGGCTTAAATGTGTGATAATTAATTTCTTTACGTTAGACAATAAAGCAGTTTTTGCTGCCATTATTGTTGTCGAATGTAATTTTTCGTAAGCCATTTTTTCATCTTCTTTTGAAAATGTAGATTCATGAACTAGTAAATCAGCATTTTTAGATAAGTTAACTGCCGATTCGCAAAAAACTGTATCAGTACAGTAAACAAAACTTTCACCTTTTCTAGGAGGACCACAAAAATCTTGCCCATTAAAAGATCTCCCATCCTTCAAATGAACTGTTTTACCTCCTTGTAATTCTGAGTATATAGGCCCGGGAGGAATATTTGAATCTTCTGCTTTTTTGATATCGAATACTCCTGGCTTATCTTTTTCGCTCACACGATAACCATAAGCAGGTAGCCTATGCTTAAGGCAGGCACAATGAACTTTTAACTTATCGTTTTCAAATAAAATTGTATTTAATGAGGCGAAATCTTCAACTTCTCGAAAACGTAAAGGAAATGACAACTTGCAAAAGCTGCTTTCAAGAGCAGAAGTTACAAAACTTTTTAACTCTGAAGGACCATAAATTTCAATACCATTACTATTCCCGGATAAACCTAATGTAGCTAAAAGACCTGGTAAACCATAAATATGATCACCATGCATATGAGTAATAAATATCTTTTTAATTTGTGAAGACTTTATATTACTCTTCATTAGTTGATGCTGTGTTCCTTCTCCGCAATCAAAAAGCCAAACTTCAGCAGTTTGAGATAATTTAAGGGCTAAGGAAGAAACATTTCTTGTTAATGTTGGCACCCCAGAGCTTGTTCCCAAGAAAGTGATGTTCACTTTAAATGTTATTTTTGTTTTATTTCTAGATTAAATCTAGACTTTTAGTCAAACTTAGGCAAATACAAAATTTGTTTTTCAAACATAGTGGGTTTTAAAATTACAAAAAATTCTCATAAATTTTATTTGATATTGATAATAATTTTTTGTGTGTTCCAAAATCAGTCTTTATCTGCTGCTAGAGAGCCCTTGATAAGGGTTCTAATATCAAAAAACAGAAATTTAAGGATAAGATCTGATAGTTCAATCCCATTAATTATCAAAGGACAAAAATTTTCAAATAAAAAAATTAAAGGTTTAACTTTAAAAAAAGAGAGTAATAGAACTACAATATTTTTTGATAAGAATAAACAAAAAATCTATGACTTAAAAAATAAAGCAAAAATCGTAGTTAAATCTTCTGATGGGAGAGGTATTTGGGTCGGTCAGAAAAGATACTCAGGAAAACTTAATCTCTACATACTTGATTCTGAGATATTAGTGATTAATATCCTTGGGATTGAGAAATATCTTAGTAGTGTTGTAGGCTCAGAAATGCCAGCTAAATGGCCTTTGGAAGCATTAAAAGCTCAAGCTATTGCTTCAAGGACTTATGCTTTGAAGCAAAAAGGAAATTCTCTTTATGATATTGATTCAACAAATAAGAATCAAGTCTATAGTGGGCTAGAGGCTAGAACTTATAAAACCACAAGGGCAGTAAGAAGTACAAGATCATTAGTTTTGACATATAAAAATAAATTAATTAATGCCTTATTTCATAGTAGTTCAGGAGGCATGACTGAAAATAGCCAAGATGTTTGGAAGAATGAGTATCCATATTTATCTAGTGTTAAAGATTTTGATAGAAATAATCCAAAACTAAGATGGCAGAAAAAATTCTCAAATGAAGAATTAAAAAGCTTGTTTCCTAAAATTGGAGGGATAAAAAAAATTGAGATTTTAAATATAACTAATACTGGAAGAGTAAAAAATGTAAAACTATTGGGATATTATGGTTCTGATCGAATGTCAGGAGTTGATATTAGAAAAAGAATGAATCTTAAAAGTAATTTTGTGAGATTTAAATTTATTAAAGACAATGAAATTGAATCTAATAACAATAATTCCAAACAATTAACAATTAATAAATTTGAAGATGAACCTCTTTACCATAATGTTAAAGCTGGGGATAGTTTGAATAATATTGCTCATAAGTACAACGTAAATGTTTATGAAATAATTGATTTAAATAGTATTAAAGATTCTTCATTAATTAACATAAATCAAAAATTATTAATTCCAAGAAATAGCTCGAATACATCATCAACTGCAGAAAAAATTTTGGTTGTTTCAGGTCAAGGATCTGGACATGGTGTAGGGATGAGTCAATGGGGTGCAAGATATATGGCTTCAAAAGGTCAAAAAGCAGAAAGAATATTAAAACATTTTTATAAGGGTGTAAGAATTAAACCGTTTAGCAAAGATTACTTATAAAAAGTTATTTTGCATTAAGAACTAATTTTGGATGCAATGCAGTTTTTTCTTCATTAATAAAACCCATTCCTAATAGGATTTTGTTACTGTCAATAATTTTTATTGGTTTTTTGTAATCAAAAGAGCAGCTCTTAACAAAATTATTAGCATCAAATTTAATTATTCTACCTGTTTGCCAAAAGTTAATTTCTTCTTTATTAGTTAAAACTAGTGTTGAAATATGATCAAGAGCAGAAATTGTGGGAATAATAAAAGGTACTTTTTTCTCATTAAGATCACTTAGATCAGATATCTTGATAGAATTTCTCTCATCGAATCCACAAGCCGAAATCCTTTTTAGGTTCAACAGACAACCCTCAGAATCTAAGATCCCGCCCAAATCTCTAGCGATGGATCTTATATAAGTTCCTGAGGAACAAGACACTTTTATTTCTAATATTCCATTTATTTGATCCCATTTGTTTAGAACTAATTCTTCTATTTCAACCTTTTTTGGTTTTAATTCAAATTCCTCATTTTTAAAAGCTTTTTTGTATGCTCTTTCTCCATTAACGTGAACACTAGATACTCTGGGAGGTACTTGTTGGATAATACCTCTGAAGTTATTTAAATATTTATCTAATTGCTTATAGCTCAAAATAGGCCAATCTTTTTTGTTAAGAATTTCGCCTTGCATATCATCAGTTTTTGTTTTTATGCCTAGTTGGATTTGGCCAATATAGGTTTTGCCTTGAGGTAAATATTGAATAAATCTTGTAGCACTGCCTATCGCAATTGGTAAAGTGCCTGTTACATCGGGATCTAAAGTACCTGTGTGACCAACTTTTTTGGTACCTAATAATTTCCTTATTTGTTTAACGCAATCATGAGAAGTAAATCCTTTCTCTTTATTTATTGCTATAAATCCATCTTTAATTTCCATTTTAATATTAAGATTCCTATGAGAACTATTTCTTACTATTTTATTATTTTTAGATAAGGAATTATTAAAGTAAGAAATTGAAAAAAGATGATTTAATAATAAAAGAATTTATAGATGATGCTTTTGATTTGAAATCACACTTAATGGAATTTTTGTCTATCGAGCAATGTGATTTGGATGGGTTCCTCGAAAACGCAAAGATGGATTTAGCCAATCTTCATCCCGGGGGTAGTTTAAGTGATGCTGAAGACTTTTATAAAGAAATTGTTGGAGATAAGCATTTGGCAGATTTGGCCGCCTGGCATATTTCAAGTAAGGATTATATTGCTGACACGTTAAAACTTCAGCAGAGATTTTCAAGAAATTTGGTCTTGGATTTTGGTGGAGGGATTGGTACGCATGCCTTAGCTAATGCCATGTCTACCAAGGTTGAGCATGTTTTTTTTGTTGATATTAATCAAACAAATAGAGATTTTGTTAAATATAGGGCTAAAAAACTTGGAGTGGGTAATAAACTAACCTTTTGTAAAACAATTCAGGAAACAACAATTTCTAGATTTGATACGATAGTCTGCCTTGATGTATTAGAGCATTTATCTGATCCAGCTTTTTATCTTGATACCTTTCATAAAATTATGGGTCCTAAATCAATTGGATTATTTAATTGGTACTTTTATAAAGGAGAAAATAATGAATATCCCTTTCACGTTGATGATAAGCAAATTGTTGAACAATTTTTTAAGACTCTACAATCAAAGTTTGTAGAAGTTTTTCATCCTATTCTTATCACGACAAGATCTTATAAAAAGAATTAAATAACTACATTTACTCTTTTTCTGTTTCTTAAATTCCTTTTAATACTGTCAAAGCTTACAGTTCCTTCTTTTAGAGCGAAAAGTGTATCATCCTTTCCTTTGCCAACGTTAATTCCTGGCAGAAAAGAAGTACCTCTTTGACGGATTATGATAGATCCTGCTGATACTTTTTCCCCACCATAAGCTTTAACGCCAAGTCTTTTAGAATTTGAATCTCTTCCATTTCTGGTTGATCCGGTACCTTTTTTATGTGCCATTAGTAAAAATTAGTTTTCTGGATTTGAGGCCTTTGGGTTAGTGCTCTTTTTTTTGACTTCAGTTTTTGAAGAAATTTTAGGAGTACTATTTGCTATTGTTATAGATTTTACCATAACTCTTGTGAGCTCTTGTCTGTGGCCCATTTTTCTACGTGTCTTCTTTTTAGGACGCATTTTATATACGATTATTTTCTTATCTCTTTTATGAGAAATCACTTCTAGTTCAATTTTTGCATTTTCTACGTAAGGTTGTCCAAGTGAAATATTATCTTTATCCTTTATTAGGAGAATTTTATCAATAGTGATTTTATCTTTTTCTTTAGCATTTAACCTGTCAATATCATAATATTTATCAACTTCAAACCAGAATTGTTGGCCTGATGTCTCAGCTATTGCATACAAATTTTCATTATTTGCAGAACTGTTAGAAGGTTTTTTAGAAGAAGTCATATAATGAGGACGCCGAGAGGCTCAAATTTATTAATTTGATTAAGCCTTTTTAGCAGTCTTGATTGTCTGTTTATTTTCTTATTTTATAGTGTAGTTAGTCAAGGTTTATTATTAAATTCTTTCATTTAACTTGAGGTTTTAACAAATGGTGGCAAGAAAAACATATATTTTAAAACTTTACGTAGCAGGTAATACTCCCAATTCAATGAGGGCTTTGAATACTCTTAAAGAAATTCTAGAGAATGAATTTAAAGGAGTTTATGCTTTAAAAGTAATAGATGTTCTCAAACAACCTCAACTTGCTGAAGAAGATAAGATTTTGGCAACCCCAACTCTCGCAAAGATTTTACCTCCTCCTGTTAGAAGAATAATTGGTGATTTATCTGATAGAGAAAAGGTTCTAATTGGATTAGATTTACTTTTTGATGAATTATCAGAGAGTGAATATAGTGGAGGTACAAAAAATTAATAAAAACTTTTATAATTAAAATATATAAATAGTTATAGAATAATTTTCTGATAAAAATCTATGAAAGATAAAAAATTAAGTAAATCAATTAAAATGCAAGTCCAGAAAATACCTACTGGAATTGAGGGTTTTGATGATGTTTGTAGGGGAGGCTTGCCTGCTGCGAGAAGTACTCTTGTCAGTGGGACATCTGGAACTGGTAAAACTGTTTTTTCTCTACAATATTTACATCATGGGATTTGTAATTTTGATGAGCCAGGAATTTTTATTACCTTTGAAGAATCACCTTTAGATATTATTAGAAATGCAGCTAGCTTTGGCTGGGATTTACAGAAATTAATTGATCAAAATAAACTTTTTATTTTGGACGCTTCTCCTGATCCTGACGGTCAAGATGTTGCTGGTAATTTTGATCTTTCAGGTTTGATTGAAAGGATTAGTTATGCGATTAGAAAATATAAAGCTAAGAGAGTAGCGATAGATTCAATAACCGCTGTGTTTCAGCAATATGATGCTATTTATGTTGTTAGAAGAGAGATTTTTAGACTTATTGCGAGATTAAAAGAAATAGGAGTTACCACCGTAATGACTACAGAAAGGGTGGACGATTATGGACCAATAGCTCGTTATGGTGTTGAGGAATTTGTATCTGATAATGTCGTACTACTTAGAAATGTTCTTGAGGCAGAGAAAAGAAGAAGAACTTTAGAAGTTTTAAAGTTGAGAGGAACCGTACATATGAAAGGAGAATTTCCTTTCACAATGGGAGATAATGGCATAATTGTTTTTGCCTTAGGAGCGATGAGATTAACTCAAAGATCCTCAAATATACGAATAAGTTCTGGAGTTAAAGATCTTGATGAAATGTGTGGAGGCGGTTATTTTCAGGATTCAATAATTCTGGCAACTGGCGCAACTGGTACAGGTAAAACTATGCTGGTATCAAAGTTTATTGAAGATGCTTACAACAATAAAGAAAGAGCTATACTTTTTGCTTATGAAGAATCTAGGGCTCAACTAAATAGAAATGCTACGAGTTGGGGAATAGATTTTGAAAAGATGGAAAATGAAGGATTATTAAAAATTATTTGTGCATACCCTGAATCAACTGGTTTAGAAGATCACTTACAGATTATAAAATCGCAAATAAATGAATTTAAACCTAAGAGATTGGCAATTGACTCTCTCTCTGCATTGGCCAGAGGAGTAAGTTTGAATGCTTTTAGACAATTTGTAATTGGAGTTACTGGTTATTCAAAACAAGAAGAGATAGCGGGTTTCTTCACAAATACTGCCGAAGAATTTATGGGAAGTCATTCTATTACCGACTCTCATATTTCAACTATCACAGATACGATATTATTATTGCAATATGTCGAAATTAAAGGAGAGATGGCTAGGGCCATAAATGTTTTTAAAATGAGAGGCTCATGGCATGATAAAAGGATAAGAGAATATATAATTACTGGCCAAGGCCCTGAAATAAAAGATTCATTTTCTAATTTTGAACAAATATTTAGCGGTGCACCTCATAGAGTTATTTCTGAACAGAGTATTCCAAACGTTTTTAAAGGGATTGAAAAAAAATTAGAATAATTCACTTACTTGAGAGTCGGAAAAATTTTCGACATTACTAATTGTTTGAGCGAGCAATTCATCTTTGTCAGATTGCTCTAAGGGCAAATCAAACCAAAATGTTGTGCCGATTCCTAGTTCGCTTGCCATTCGAATTTGACCGCCATGTTTCTCAATTATACCTCTAACAATTGATAATCCTAATCCTGTTCCTTGTTCGGTATGAACAGCATTTTCAACTCTATAAAAACGATCAAATATTTTCTCTTGGTCAGGTTGCGATATGCCAGAACCATTATCAGCTATCTCAATTCTTACTTTGGGTAAAGGTGAAACTAATTCACATTGAGGAGCATCTTTATTGTTGTTAGGGGGAAAGGCTGGACATGAATCAGGCCAAGTATAAGCCCTAATTTTAAGAGTGCTATTTTTCGGACTGAATTTCAAACCATTACCAAGTAAATTATCAAAAACTTGTAATAGTAAGTCGAAATTTCCAAGAATTGATGGGATATTTTCCTCGATATCATGTGCTAATGAAACATTCTTTTCAGTAGCATTAAGTCTATAATTTCTGAGTGTTTGTTCAATAGCTGGTTTAATTTCCATAGGCTCTAATTGAATTATTTTACCTGATTCCAATCTTGATAAATCAAGTACATCATTAACTAGTCTTGTTAACCTATCAGTCTCTGAATTAGCGATACCCAAAAATTCAAGTTGCTCTTCATTTGAAAGTTGATCTTTTAAATCATATAAAGTCTCTACATAACTTTTTATATTAAAAAGTGGTGTTCTTAGCTCATGAGAAACGTTACTTATAAATCTATTTTGTGCTGCATTAAGTTCAACTTCTCTTGTTAAATCTTGAATTGTTACTGCAATTCCTTTTAATTCAACTTTATTTGTATCCAAAACAGACTGTAAAACAATTCTTAGAGTCCTTGCAGGTTCCCCGAAGCTACACCTCAAATCATCATTTTCCTTTTCTCTTTTTAAAATTGAATCTATATTTGTATGTAAGTCATTAGATAAAATTTCAGGAATTTCATTTAAAAGATATTTACCTTCTAGGAATCTTCCTTCCCAACGAAATAGTCTTTTTGCGGTGGGATTAGTTAGAACTATTTTGCCTTTGGAGTCCAACAGTATTGCACCATCTGCCATTGTTGCTATTAGTGACTGTTGCTTTATCTGAGCAGCTTTAAGCTCTTCAATATTTGCCTCATCGTAATTCTCTAGTTGAGAAGCCATTCGGTTAAAACCTGTAAGTAATTCTCCTAGATCACCAGTCATTGGTAAAGAGATCCTAGATTTGAAATTGCCTTTTGAAATTTCTCTAACACCCTTTACTAATTCTCTTACAGGCCTGGTAATGGTTAATGCATTAAATACTGCGCCAAGTATCACTAAAACCCAAATAGAAATGAAAACTGCTATGGTTACTTCTCTGGTTAATGCAGCACTTGACAAAGCCTTTTTATTAGGTGTTACTCCCAAAGCTAATGTTCCAAGATACTTACCTTTCCATAACATTGGTACAAATACATCTGTAACTTGTCCTTGAGGGGTGGCATGCTGTCTTACTAAAGG
This sequence comes from Prochlorococcus sp. AG-321-D23, assembly GCA_003283445.1. Lineage (GTDB taxonomy): Bacteria > Cyanobacteriota > Cyanobacteriia > PCC-6307 > Cyanobiaceae > Prochlorococcus_A. Next base: position 29,093 of record QBXG01000005.1, read on the forward strand.
AAATTGAGGTCTCTTCTTTAATTCTGATGGTAACTTTAATCTTCTAGTTAATTGAAATTGGTTATCTGAACTTGTAGGTGTAGCACTAATTGGAATTCCAAGTTGAACAATATCTTCAGCATCAGTAAAAAAAATATAACGTAAATTTCTACTTGATCTCCAAAACTTTTCTGCAACATTCGATATCTCTTTCCTTTGATTATTTGCGACTAGTTCAGTCACATTACCTGATAATAGAAGTCCTAGATCTCGTGCGTATCTTGTGTCATTCATACCAGCATCTCTTTGAATACTATTAAGAGCAAAAAATGTTATGCCAGTCATTAGAAGACTCACAACAAGAGTTGCTATAGCTAATAGTTTTGTTCTTAAACTAAAACCACTCCACCAAGTTAAAACCCTGTTTGACCAGTGGTCAGGAATATTATCATCAATAAATTTTTTTGAAGAATTGAGTTTCATCTTATTAGGTTCATTGCTCTCTATCATTTAGTTAGTCCTCTCAACAATTTTTTTTATCCTGACTTGATGACCAATATCTTTTCTATAATAAATTCCTTCAAAACTTATTTCTTTTAAATTCTTATAAGCCTTTTCAAAAACCTTATTAAAATCTTCTCCTTGGCAAACAATACTAAGAACTCTTCCTCCATCAGTAATAAATTCACCTTTGGAATTTAATGATGTTCCAGAATCGAAGATTTGACAATGTTCAAAATCAATATTGCCGTAAGTTATTGGAAAACCTTTTTCATAATTATGAGGGTAACCTTTTGAAGTTGCAATTACACAACCGCTGAATTTATTCGACATTTTAATTTTTTCGTTTCCGAGAAGATTACCCTTGGCACATTTTTGTAAAAGAAGCACAAAGTCTTTGTCCATTAAAGGCATTATTGTTTGGCATTCAGGATCGCCAAATCTGCAATTATATTCTATAACTTTTGGGCCTGATTTTGTGATCATTAAGCCAAAATATAGAACCCCTTTGTAGTCGATATTCTTCTGCAATAATGAGTCAATCGTAGGCTCAATTATTTCCTTAGTAATAGTTTTAAGAAGACTTTTTGTCATCATTGGGGTAGGAGAATAAGCCCCCATTCCTCCCGTATTTGGCCCTTTATCATTCTCATTTAGTCGTTTATGATCTTGAGCTGTAGGAAGTAAAACATATTTCTTTCCATCGCAAAGAGCAAAAACTGAAACTTCTGGGCCCTCAATTTTTTCTTCCAAAACAATTATTTCGCCAGCATTACCAAGTTTTCCCTTAAATATTTCTTCCGTAGCATTTATAGACGCTTCTTTTGATTCAGGGATGAAAACTCCTTTCCCTGAAGCTAATCCGTCAGCTTTTACTACTAATGGATTTGGAGATGTTAAAATAATTTTTTTTGCTTCCTTTAATGACTTAACTTTCCAAAAATTTGCAGTGGGAATATTTGCGTCTTTCATGAATTCCTTTGCCCAAGATTTACTTGACTCTAATTTGGCTCCATCTGGTCCAGGACCAAACACATCAAAGTTATTTATCCGAAGAACCTCTCCTAAGCCCTCTGCCAAGGGTATCTCTGGTCCTATTACTACTAAGTCAATATTTAGAAATTTTAGTTTTGTGGTTAATACTTTAGTATTATTTAAATCTAAATTAATTCTCTCAGATTTATTTATTTTTTTTGAACCGGCATTACCTGGGAGTAGATAAATTTTCTTGATTAAGTCATTTTTTTGAATAGCCCATGCTAATGCGTTTTCTCGACCACCATTACCAATTATTAAAATATTTTCTAATTTATTAGAACTTTTAGGGTTGATTGTATTAATACTCATGAACGTGTTATTTATATATAATAAGATTTGAGATGTATTTCAATTAAAAATAGATCTTTTAGTCTATTAAACATTTCTATTGCTATCAAATAATTAAATTATATTCTATTTTTAGTTCTCAAGGGGTTTTTAATGAATACTAAATTAAAGTTAATTTATGAAGGTAAAGCAAAAAAGATATTTGCTTCTGAGGATTCAGATAAAGTAATAATTGAATTCAAAGATGATGCAACAGCTTTTAATGCATTGAAAAAAGCTAAGTTTGAGGGCAAAGGGGAATTGAATTGTCTTATAAGTTCAAAAATATTTGAGTTTCTTATAAAAAACAACATACCAACGCATTATATTGGGCTCAAAAATAATAATTCAATGATTGCTCAAAAAATAAAAATCATCCCCCTAGAAGTTGTCCTTAGAAATACAGCATATGGATCTCTGTGTAAACAGACTACAATCAAGCCTGGAGCAGTTTTGGAAAGCCCCTTGATTGATTTTTATCTTAAAAATGATACTCTTAATGATCCTCTTCTAACAAAAGATAGAATTAATTTATTGAAGATAGTTAATGATGAGGAACTAGACTTTATAAGTAATATGACATTAAAGATTAATAAACTTCTCAAAACATTCTTCTATAATATTAAACTAGATCTTGTAGATTTTAAATTAGAGTTTGGTTATAACTCTAACGGGCAAATCGTTTTAGGTGATGAGATCAGCCCTGATAATTGCCGATTATGGGATCTTAATCAAAAAAATGGTACAATTGTAAGTTTAGATAAGGATAGATTTAGAAATGATTTAGGTGGCTTAATTGATGCCTATAGTGAAATTAATAAAAGAATAAACAATTTTATTTAATTCAAACGACTCTTCATCTATCTAGTTTTTAAAATATTATGCGAAATAATCTTTCAAAATTTACAAAAGCCTTTACGAGCATAGCTTGTTTTTCTTTTATTTTTATTTCAAATAATTCAGAATTAGCAGCTAGTTATTTGCTTAGTAAAGAGGGAGAATTTAAAAAAATTAAAATCAATAATAAAAATACAAATCAATACTTAAATGATCCAATATCAGCTTTTAATTTTGCGAAAAAGAATGATGTGTTAATCGTAGATAATGGTAAAAGGGATCCCGAAGAGAATGTGCTCATTTCAGAAATAATTATTGAAGGATGGGAAAATCATCCTGAAGGTAGAAAGTTAGAGTTAGCAGCCTATGATTCTATGACAATAAAGCCTGGAAGCGTTATTAATAATAAAAAATTAAATAATGATTTAAATTCTATCTATGCAAGTGGTTGGTTCTCAGGGGTCAAGATTAAGTCTCAAGATGGTCCATTAGGAGTAAGGCTGATAGTAAGCGTTGTGCCTAATCCAATCCTGAAAAAAGTCAAACTTAATCCAAAAAATATAATTATTCCTAATGAATTTGTGGACAATGTTTTTACTAATTATTATGGGACCACTCTGAATTTAAATGAACTTCAAAATAGAATAAATTTGATTAAAAAATGGTATACAGAAAAGGGTTATTCACTTTCAAGAATAAATGGTCCTGAAAGAATCTCTGATGATGGAGTTGTAATTTTAAATGTAGAGGAAGGAATAGTTTCTGATATTGAATTAAGGTTTATTGGATTAGATGGAGAATTTATTGTAGATGGGAAGCCTAGGAAAGGTAAAACAAAAGATTGGGTCATAAAAAGAGAATTGAAGACAATCCCAGGCTCTATATTTAATAGAAAAATATTAGAGGCCGATATAAAAAGACTTTATGCCACATCCCTGTTTGACGATGTCAAAGTTTCTCTTGGTCCGGATACTAAAAATCCTGGAAAAGTTTTAATTTTCTTAGATTTGAGTGAGCAAAGAACAGGTTCCCTAACAGGTGGTTTAGGGTACAGTAATGGTTCTGGTATCTTTGCACAAATTGGATTGTCAGAAACTAATGCTTTAGGAAGAGCATGGTCAACTAATATCAACCTTAATTTTGGCGAATACTCAACAACTTATAACTTTTCTTTATCTGACCCTTGGATAAAAGGAGATAAGTATAAGACTTCTTTTAGGACAAATGTTTTTTTAAGTCGAGATTATCCTCAAGAATTTAAAAGTGATAATAATGGAAGAATTTATGCTGTCGATGATACTACATCTAAGAGTACAGATTCTTTCTCATCAATAGTTCTAGAAAAAACAGGAGGTGGATTCTCATTCTCAAGGCCTCTTAACGGTGGAGATCCTTTTAAAGAAACAAAATGGAGAGTTCTAGCAGGGATGAATTTTAAACAAGTAAAAATGATTGATAGTGATGGAAATAAAAAACCTTATGGAACTACGAAACCAACAACCGCAAATATAAGTGAAATTATTTGTATTGGTTATTCACCTAGAGATGGTTCATGCCCTTCTGAAAATACATTAGTTAGTTTTGTTGGCTCGACCACAAGGAATAATTTTAATAATTCAATTAATCCAACTTCAGGAAATAAATTAAGTCTTGGTAGTGAACAATTTATTTCAATGGGAAATAACTCTCCGACTTTTAATAGAGTAAGAGCTACATATGCATTTTTTATCCCAACAAAATTGATTAACCTTACTAAAGGATGTAAGTCCAGTGAAGTTATTAATAGTGATTGCCCTCAAACTATTGGATTTGAATTTAAAGCTGGAACAATTATTGGGGATTTACCTCCTTATGAAGCATTTTGTATGGGAGGTTCTTCCTCTGTGAGAGGTTGGGCCTCTTGTGATCTCTCTGTAAGTAAAAGTTTTGTGGAAGCTACTGCTGAATACCGCTTCCCCGTCTGGAGAATGATATCAGGAGCTTTTTTTGCTGATTTTGGAAGTGATTTAGGATCCCAGGATGACGTTCCAGGTAAACCAGGTAAATTATTACAAAAATCGGGTTCTGGTTATTCTCTCGGAGGAGGGGTCGGTATTAAGACACCAATTGGACCTCTAAGATTGGATGTCGCTAGTAAAGACTTAAGTGGTGATTGGAGATATACTCTCGGAGTTGGATGGAAATTTTAAGTGTTTTCTTGGCCTTCTAATTATGATTCCTGTTACACACTCTCTGGTGTTATCACTAAAGAGGGTGTAGGACTACATAGTGGTGAAAAAACAAGAATAAAAATTTCACCGTTTGAAAAAGAGGGATATTATGTTTCTTTCTCTGACAAGCCTGACGAAATTTTTAAGTTAAATCAAGATTTAATTGGCAGTACTATGTTATGTACTGCAGTTAAATTGGCGGGAAGAAATTTATATACAATTGAACACTTATTAGCCTCATTGGCAGGTTGTGGATTGAGTTATATTCATATCGAAGTTGATGGGAAGGAAATCCCATTGCTCGATGGATCAGCAATTCAATGGGTTAGGGCATTTGAAGAGGTTGGTATTAAAAGAGTTCCTAAACCAAAAAACTTTACAAAAGAGATAAATAAATCAATGATATTTAATAAAGATAGTTCAGTTATCGCTTTAACTCCATCTAATAAAATTACAATTATCTCAACTATAAATTTTTCTTATAAAGCAATTGGAAATCAAACTTACGTAATAGATTTAAATCCAAATTGTTTTGTGGAAAATATTGCACCTGCTCGTACATTTGGTTTTAAGGACCAATTTCAAGAATTAAGTGAATTAGGATTAATAAAAGGGGGCAGTTTAGAAAATGCCCTGGTATGTGATGGGGATAAATGGGTTAATCCTCCATTAAGATTTAGTAATGAACCTATAAGACATAAAATTTTAGATCTTATTGGGGACTTGGCTTTGGTAGGGTTACCTAAGGCTCAAATTTTAGTCTATAAAGGATCACATTCTTTGAATGCTTTGTTAGCCTCATCACTAAAAAATTAACTTTATTTTATTAAGTTTTGGAACAACAATTGTCGACTGAAAATAATCAACTATCTTCTGAGGAAATATTAGGTCTTTTGCCTCATAGATTCCCTTTTGCTCTTATAGATAGAGTTGTAGAACATGTCCCAGGCAAAAAAGCTGTTGCATTGAAAAATGTGACTATAAATGAGCCTCAATTTCAGGGGCATTTCCCAGAGAGACCTTTAATGCCTGGGGTGCTTATTGTTGAATCAATGGCTCAAGTGGGGGGGATAATCGTAACTCAAATGCCTGACCTTCCCAAAGGACTTTTTGTATTTGCAGGTATTAATAATGTCAAATTTAGAAGGCCAGTTGTACCTGGAGACCAATTAGTAATTACTTGCGAGTTATTAAGTATAAAAAGACAAAGATTTGGGAAGGTAAAAGGTGAAGCTCATGTTGATGGGAAGTTGGTTTGCTCAGGCGAATTAATGTTTTCATTAGTTGATTAAAAAAATGGAGATTAAAAATACTAATTTTAAAGGTGCAATAGTTCATCCAAATGCATTTGTTGATTCAAGTGCAGAGTTACATGATGGAGTTTCTATTGCTAGTGGAGCTATTATCGGCCCAAACGTCGTAATAGATTCAGATACTCAAATAGGCCCTAATGCTGTTATTGAAGGGAAAACAAAAATAGGTAAAAATAATAAAGTTTTTCCAAATGTTTTCATTGGACTTGAACCTCAAGACCTTAAATATAAGGGTGCATCTACAGAGGTAGTTATTGGGGACAATAATACTTTTAGAGAATGTGTAACTATTAATAAAGCAACTGACGAAGGAGAGAAAACAATTATTGGTAATAATAATTTATTAATGGCTTATACACATATTGGTCATAATTGTGAACTTGGCAATGGAATAGTTTTATCAAATAGTGTCCAGGTTGCTGGGCATGTAAAAGTTGAAGATAAAGCAATTATTGGAGGTTGTTTAGGTATCCATCAATTTGTTCATGTAGGGTATCTCGCAATGATAGGCGGGATGACAAGAGTGGATAGAGATGTACCTCCTTTTTGCTTGGCAGAAGGACATCCTGGAAGATTGAGGGGCTTAAATAGAGTAGGAATTAAAAGAAGTGGGTTAATGGAAAATAAAGAGTTTGATTTAAAATTATTGCAAGATACATGGAATCTATTATTTAAATCTAATGATGTAATTTCTGTTTCATTGGAGATAGCGATGAAAGAGAAATTAGACCTTTCTTCTACCAAGCTTTGTAATTTTTTAAAAGATTCAATATCTAAGAAAAGAAGAGGACCAATGCCTTCAATTAATTTATGAATAGAAAGATATTCATAAGTACTGGAGAAGTTTCAGGGGATTTGCATGGAAGTTTATTAGCTAATGCCTTATTTAATGAAGCTAAAAAAAAATCTATAGATTTAGAGATTCGTGGATTAGGTGGGGCAAGGATGAAGAAAGAAGGTGTACAAATTCTTCAAGATACTACGTCAATTAGTGCAATAGGGATTTGGGAGGCTTTACCCCTTATTCTTCCAACATTAAGAATTCAAAGAAGATTTTATAAATTACTAAAAAAATATCCTCCTGATTGTCTGATTTTGATTGACTATATGGGCCCTAATATTAATATTGGTGCTAAATTAAAAAGATCGAGAAATAATATTCCAATTTACTACTATATAGCTCCCCAAGAATGGGCTTGGAGAGTTGGTAACAATAGCACTACAAATTTAATTAATTTTTCTGATAAAATTTTTGCGATTTTTAAGCAAGAAGCAATTTTTTATAGAAGGAGGGGTGGAAATGTTTCTTGGGTTGGACATCCAATGCTTGATTTAACGAAAAAACTACCTTCCAAGAAATTTTCTAGAACAATTCTAAAACTTAAAGCAAATCAAAATATATTGCTTTTAATGCCTGCATCAAGACCACAAGAGTTGAAATATATATTGCCCACCTTTTTAAAAACTGCCAAAAAATTACAATTAAGATATCCAAGTCTCTTAGTTTATATCCCATCTTGTAGGAGTATTTTTGATGAAAAATTTAGACAGGGTTTAGAAAAATATGAAATTAAAGGGAAGGTTATTTCTCAACAAGATAATTCTAAATTTATGCCTTATATTTATTCATTAACGAAACTAGCCTTGTGCAAATCAGGCACAGTAAATATGGAATTGGCTTTATATGGAATACCACAGATTATTGGATATAGAGTAAGTAGAGTTACTGCTTTTATTGCTAAAAGAATTCTCAATTTTAAAGTAAGATTCATTTCGCCTGTGAATCTTTTAGTAAAAAAATTTATAATACCTGAGTTTGTCCAGAAAAATTTTAATGAAAAGAAAATTTTTTTTAAAGCTTGCAGGCTTCTCGATCTGACATCAGAAAAAGTAAAAATCAAAAAAGGGTATACTCTTTTAAGAAAAGAATTAGGAGAGGAAGGAGTAGTTGATAGAGCGGCAAAAGAAATTATTAATTCTATTATTTGAACTTTATAATGTAATGATGAAACTTTTTTTACCTTTAATAATTGCTTTTTCAATATTAATTAACCCTGTAAATTCCCTTGCAGAAGAATTGATTCTTGCGGGAGGCTGTTTTTGGTGTTTAGAACATGACTTAGAGTCTTTAAAAGGAATTAAATCTGTAGAAAGTGGATACTCAGGAGGGGATTTACAAAATCCTTCATACGAAAATCATGAAGGGCATCAGGAGGTGGTTTTGGTTAACTATGATTCCCAACTGGTAAGTTTACCCGAGATACTTAGGCTCTATTTCAGAAATATTGATCCTATGGATGGTAAGGGGCAATTTTGTGATCGTGGAGATTCTTATAGGCCAGTGATTTTTTTCAAAGATGAAACTGAGGAAAGTGTTGCAAATAATGCAATTGTTTCGGCCTCTACTGAGTTGCGAGTGCCATTAGAAAAAATATCTGTAGAACTAAAATCAAAAGGTCAATTTTGGTTGGCCGAAGAATATCATCAGGATTTTGCTGAGAGAAATGAATTGAAATATAAGTTCTATAGATTCTCATGTGGGAGAGATCAGAGGTTGGATAAATTATGGGGGGATAACGCTAGGTCAACCAATCTTTGGACTGAATGATTTTAAATATAGTTATTTATTTTTAATCCATTGAACAAGAGTTTTAACTCCAAAACCGGTTGCACCCGATGGATTAATCCCCTTATTCTTATCAGTCCAGCAAGTCCCAGCAATATCAATATGAGCCCATTTAATCTCTGTATCAAAGAATTCCTCTAAAAACAAAGCAGCTGTTATAGACCCACCTGCTCTTGGGCCTGTATTTTTCATATCAGCTATATGAGACTTTAACCCTTCTTTATAAGATTTTTGTAAAGGCATTTGCCATAATTCTTCTCCAGCTTGGGATGATGCAGCTTTTAGGTCATTTGCTAGATCATCATTATTGCTCCAGAATCCAGCTACATCATTGCCTAGTGCAACAACAATAGCTCCTGTTAAAGTGGCGAGATCTATTATTGAATCCGGTTTTAAATTGGAAGCATAAGTTAAAGCATCAGCTAATGTGAGTCTACCCTCTGCATCAGTGTTATTTATTTCAATTGTCTTACCGTTAGATGCCTTAACTACATCTCCTGGATGTACTGCAGATCCATTTATCATATTTTCGCAAGCTGCCACAATAAAATGTATTTCTAGTCCCTTTGGTTTTATTGCTCCAAGTGCTTTTGCTGCTCCTAAAACTGCAGCACTTCCGCCCATATCATATTTCATCATTTCAATTTGAGAGGCTCCTACTTTTAAGTTGTATCCTCCAGAATCAAAGGTTAAACCCTTCCCAACAAGTGCAATCTTTTCTTTTATAGGCCCCTCTGACTTCAAAGTAAGATGTATAAATTTAGGATCTAGATCAGAACCTTTTGCTACAGCTAAATATGCACCCATTCCTAAATCTTCACATTCTTTTGCCTCTAAAATTTTTACTTCCAAACCATGATCTTTAGCTATTTTAGAAGCTTGCATAGACATTTCTTGGGGCGTAAGACTATTTGGAGGGGCGGCTACAAGTCTTCTCGCTAGTTCTACACCTTCACATATTTTTTCTGTATCTTCAAAGCTGATATTCTCAAGTTTTTTAAAATTCAAAAACTCTATTTCTTTAAGAACTTTCTTTTCATCTTTTTTCTTATTGAATCTATTGTCTTTATAAGCAGATAATCTTGCTGACTCTGCTAATTGATTTATTTCTAGTTGCGAATTTATTAATTCCCAAGGTAGCAAGATGCTGATTTTTTCATTTTTATCAACAGTTTTCCTAATAAGATTACCTATGGAGTTTTCTATATCATTTTTATGTAGGTCTTTCGATTTGCCAAGACCAACTATGATTAAAGTTTCTAATTTTTGATCTAAAAATTCAAAGCTTAAAGTTTTTCCTTTTTCTCCTTTGAATTTTTTTTGAGTAACTTTTTTTAATAATAATTTTGGGTCAACAACAAATTTTATGTTTTCGAATTGGCTGGCAATTTCTTCCTCTAAAACTCCAAAAATTAATGAAGCACCTTGCCAGTTATCTAGATCTTTTTGGAATGTGGAAAATTGCATTTGTAGAACGGATTTAATTAACTTTTAGTTGTTTGTGAAAGTAGTGGCCCACCTATCTCGAGTTTCTTTATTAAAAGGTGGTAACCATAAATATATCAGTTGCTGTTCTAATTTACGTCTTAATTTTACTTCTTTAGGAACATCTAAGAAGAAACGAATATCTTGATGACTTGAGAGGTCGTTATGAGCTAGAGCTTCTTTATAGTTCATGAGGTAATTTTTACAGTCATGTTCTCCCTTCCATCTTTTATTGGCTAAATTTGTTTCTCCTATATAAAGAATTATTTTAGAACTCTCCATCGAGTCAATTACAAAATACATTGCTGGACCATTGTGTATATATTGATTGGTTCTCCAAAAGTTTAATGATAATGGTTGAAGGGAAAACGGATCAATTTTTCTTTCAATGGAAATTTTATTTATAGGAAGACTAGTTTGGCGAAAAGTTTTATTGTTAGTATCTTTTGAAATTTTGAATTGGTAATTATGGATTCTATTTCTCCATTCAGTTAGGATTTCACCTTTGATTTTTAGATTATTTGAGTGTTGAAAATTAATTGATTTATTTACATTTGAGCTAAATAATTCAAATTGTCTATTTTGGTTTGAAATATTATTTACGTTGAATTTTTCCAATATTTATGAAACATGCCTACTAAATTTAATTCTGAAATAATATAAATCAAAGAATTATTTATAAACTAAAATTTATTAATGTACTAATCAATTCAAAAGATTCTTGTTATGGTGTAATTGAGCCATTATTCTTGCGAAGTAAACAAATAGAAATGGGATTTTTTGAGTCAGACATCGTTCAAGAAGAAGCTAAAAAGCTTTTTACAGATTACCAAGAACTTATGAAACTTGGTTCTGATTATGGAAAATTTGATAGAGAAGGAAAAAAAATGTTTATAAAAAAAATGGAATCTCTTATGGATCGTTATAAGGTTTTTATGAAGAGATTTGAATTGTCAGAAGATTTTCAAGCAAAAATGACAGTAGAACAATTAAAGACACAGTTAAGTCAATTTGGGATTACTCCTGATCAAATGTTCGAACAGATGAATAAAACTTTAATAAGAATGAAGGATGAACTTGATAAAACTTCTTAAAAATAACGGTTAAAGCTTTATGTCAGATAATCTAATATTGCCATCATGGTTATCAAGAGGAATAGAAGAATATTTCCCAATTAAAGGAACAGATCAAACTTTTTCGGAGATAATTGATCATGCAAAAAAAAATAAACAAAAATTAAGGGTTAAACTTGGAATCGATCCAACTGGAACAGATATTCACCTTGGGCATAGCATATTGTTTAAAAAACTTAGGGCATTCCAAGATAATGGACATATTGCAGTTTTAATTATTGGAGATTTTACTGCTCAAATTGGAGACCCAACCGGAAAAAGTAAAACAAGAGTGCATTTATCGGAAAAACAAGTTAAAGATAATGCAAAAACATATTTAACCCAACTAGGAATGGGTAAGCCAGCTAATGAATCTATTTTAGATTTTGATTCAAAAGATAGAATAGAAATTAGATACAACAGTGAATGGTTAAAAGGATTAAATCTTAATTCGATTATTGAATTAATGGGGAGTGCAACAGTTAGTCAAATGCTAGCTAAGGAGGAGTTTAATAAAAGGTACACTTCACAAGTTCCAATTGCTTTGCATGAATTCTTATATCCACTATTACAAGGTTACGATTCGGTAGTTGTTCAATCAGATATTGAGCTTGGCGGTACAGATCAGAAATTTAATATAGCAATAGGAAGAGATCTTCAAAAGCATTTTAAACAAGAACCTCAATTCGGTGTTCTGTTGCCAATTTTGACAGGTTTAGATGGAATTAAGAAGATGAGTAAATCTGAATACAACACCGTCGGTTTGACTGATGATCCTCTTTCAATGTATTCAAAATTAGAAAAAGTACCCGATATTATAATACCTACCTATTTTGAATTACTTACTGAATTAGATTTAAGTTTTCAAGAAAACTTAAATCCTCGAGAATTACAGAGAAAAATGGCTTTAGAAGTTACTAGTTTATTCCATGGAGCTGAAGAAGCATTAAAGGCGCAATCAAACTGCGAAAAATTATTCCTTGGAGACAAAGAAAAAGTTGGAGAAATTCCAGAGATTTCATTAAAAGAAATAGTTTTTCCAGTTAAGTTCTTTTACTTGCTCAGTGCTCTAAAATTTTTCAAATCTAGCAGCGAATCTAAAAGATCTATTAAAGGTGGGGGCGTAAAAATTGATAGTCAGAAAATAATAAATCCTGATTTAGTTTTTGATTCAAAAAATGATTTGGAAGGGAAAATATTGCAAATTGGAAAAAAAATAATTAAAAGGTTTGAGAGTTAAAATTAAATGAATAAAATCAATCCAGAAGAAAAAATAATTTTAGCTATTGACGGATTAGACATACATCAAGCAAAAGTCTTTCTTAAGAGGTGTCCAAATATAAAATGGGTAAAAGTTGGCTTAGAACTTTTCACGAGGGAGGGACCTAGTGTTATTAAAATTTTGAAAAATTTAAATAAAAGAATTTTCTTAGATCTTAAATTTCACGATATTCCGAATACTATGAGCGCTGCTTGTTATGAGGTGTCCAAATTAGGAGTTGATATTATTTCTGTTCATGCTTCAGCAGGATCTAAAGCTCTTACTGAAGCAAAAAAAGCATCTATAGAAGGAGCAAAAACATTTAATGTAAATGCTCCTTATGTTATAGGGATAACTGTTTTAACTAGCTTATCTAGTAAGGAATTTCAATCTGATCTTGATAGAAAAAACTCAATTGAGGAAAATGTTATCAGGCTTGCAAAATTGTCTTTTGATGCTGGATTAGATGGATGCGTTTGTTCCCCTTTGGAGGCAAAAATATTGAGATCAATGTATAAAAATAATTTCGAATTAATTACACCTGGTATTAGGACAAATATTCAAAAAAAAGATGATCAAAATAGAATAATGACTCCTTATGAAGCAATAAGTAATGGAGCTTCTAAATTGGTTATTGGAAGAGCTATCACGAAAGCTAAAGATCCTAATAAGGCTTTTTTGGATATCTGTGAGTCTATTTGTTAATATCATTTATCTTTGATTCTTCTCCTTTAAGTAATCGTCTAATATTTGTTCTATGCTTCCAAATAACTAATATTGATACAACTAAACTAATCAAGAAGTAAGTATGATTAGAAGATCCGATATCCAAAAACATCAAAAATGGTAAAAATATTGCAGCTGAGATACTTGATAAAGAGACTATCTTAGATTTTGCAAGAATTATTAAAAAAATCCCCAGTGATGCAAATCCTACTTTCCAAGAGAGAGCAATAAACATTCCTAAACCTGTCGCCACTGCCTTCCCACCTTTTCCTTTTAACCATATTGGCCATATATGTCCTGAAATAGCAGCAATCCCTGCTAAAACTTCAAATAAGTTTTGATTTGTATAATATTGAGCAATCTTAACAGCAATAAGACCTTTGCCTACATCAATAATAAAAACAAAAAAAGCAGGCCATTTCCCCACATTTCTTAAAACATTCGTTGCCCCGGTTGATCCAGATCCTGTAAGTCTTAAATCAATATTTTTTAGAAATTTACCAAATAAGAATCCTGTTGGCAGTGATCCCAAAAAATAACTTATAGAAATAATTAAAATATGCATAGAAGTTAATTTAGTTCAAGATCATCATAAATTTCATCATTTGAGCCTGCGAAGGCAAGCCATAATGGAAATTGAAGAATTGGTATTTCTACAGATGTTTCAGCTGCGTCCACAATAATAAATGGCAATTCTTCATTAGCCTCTAATCTGTCAGCTCTTTCTATAACGCCTTCTGGCCTTTCAAAAAGAACAATGCCGCTACTGGGGCCAAAATCATCTCTTGTAAGACCTAGGGAGTCTTGTAAAACTCTCCTCCACTCTCCTAATCTCTCAGGCTGAGAAGCCAATATTAGAGTTTGAAACTGGTCACCATACAATTCACCAAGAATAGCTATTAATCCAGCAGATAATAGAGCATTTTTTTGCCTCGAACCTCTGCTCTCTAGGGATCCCCTTCCACCCATATTAAAGAACCAATCATCCATGACTTCAATATCTGATGAATCAAGGCTTCGTCTTAATTTCCACGGTTCTGAATAAAAATCAGGCTGTTCTATAAAATTTGAGAAACAACTTCTAATGAGTTGTTCATCTGGTTTAAATGTTTCAGATAAGGCAGGAACGGTAAGCAATTCATTTTTGTTTGAAGTCTCTTTTTTTTCGTCAAGAGGAGAAGGCTTAACAACTATTGGTTGTGAAACTAATTCTAGTTTTTCTACATTTTGTGAAAGGTTTTGTAAAGAGCCAGTTAAATATTCTTGGAATCCCTTTACTCTTTTAGCAATATTATCTGATTGACCCTTGAAATTTGATTCAATATCTTTATCTAATTCATTTTTTTTTGTTTCTAAATCTTTTATCTCTTTAACTAAAGAGATTTTTTTTGAAATAAGTTCGCTAAAGATTTCATTTGAAATATCATCTATAGATTTATTAGGTTTTTTGCCTACAGAAGTTACCTTATTATTTTTATTTGTTTTATTTTTGATTGTCTCATTATCTTTTGCTTTTGTAATTGATTTATTGATTATTGATTCCTTATCAGGATTATTATTAGAAACTTTTGTATTAGTCATTTAATTAAATTTGTAATTAATCAAAAATTTATTTTTAAGGGTTTTTAATTTCCAGAGATTCAACTTTCTTTATAAGTTCGTTTTTTAGTTGCTCTGGATTAAATAGTATAGGTAATAAATGAGGGCTAGACTTTTCTCTAAAGTAAAAAATACCGGGAATTATGGGGAAAAAGAATTTCCAAGAGATCCAATTTTTAAATGGAAAGGTTCTAATTTCTTTTCCAAGTTGCAAAACTACAAAATCTTCATTAGTGATTTTTATTCTTAAAGTAAATGACTGAAGCAATAAAAAAAAGCTAAATGAAGCAAATACTATTGTGGGCCAATAACCAATATTTAGAAATAGGAGCATAAAACTTAAAATTATTAGGATTATTGGTAATTGAAAAGATGGAGAGATGGTTACTGGCTCAGCAAGCTTTGATTTAGTATTAAACATCGATTTATCCAAATAATATTTGTGTTAGAACTACATCCATTAAAGATACAGTAACAAGAGTCATTACCACAGCACCTGTTGTACTTGTTCCTACTTCTTTTGGGCCTCCCTTAGTAGTAAGGCCATATCCGCAGGCAATAATTGATATTAGTAATCCGAAAACTACGGATTTAATTATCATGGATGATAAGTCTGAACTAGTTAAGCTTACATTACCAGAACGAACAGAGTTCCAAAAAACAATGGGAGGAACGTTATAAAAAATTGTGCTCCAGATTTGCCCACTCCATAAAGCAACTGATAAAAATAAAAGACATTGTATTGGTGACATAATTATCATTGAAAGTAATCTTGGAACTACTAAATATTGAATTGGTTCAGTTCTTAACATTGTTATAGCTTCTATTTGTTCTGTAACTTTCATCGTTCCGAGTTGAGCTGCATATGCAGTAGCGACTTTGCCAGTCATTAAAGTAGCAGTTAGAAGAGGAGCCATTTCTCTTGCCATCCCTACAGCTAGCAGGCCCCCTATTTCACTTGAAACTCCCATGCTTGTTAATTGGGAAGCTACCTGAATATTAAAAACTGTACCTGCCGCAATTCCTGTAATTAAAACAATAAGTAAACTTCCGGGGCCTGATTCCATAAGCTGTTCAAAAAGATCGTTTTTTGAAATTTTACCTCTAAAGATATAGTTCATTGCTTGTCCTCCAATTATGAGGCTGCTTACAAGTCTTTTAAAAAACTTTGGATAGTACATGTTTTTATATTAATTGGTTAATAATTTTTGATCCCACTTTCGCATTATAAATAGTCCAACTATTACTAACAAAGATGGTATAAAACCAATACATAACCTAATGGTTAATTGAGCTAAAGATGATTGTTCAATAATATTTAAAGTAGAATTGTCTACATAACATGATTGATAACCAGATACATATAGTAAAAAACCTAATACTTGAACACTTAGTCCAATGCCAATTTTCTGAATAAGAACCATCCAAGCAGTATAAAGGCCTGCTGGTTTTTCTGGATCTTCATCTATTGCATCAGGAAGTAGTGACCAAGGTATTAAGTAAGCGGTTGAAGCTCCTATTCCAATTAAACAAATTATGACAATCAAAATTATGAATAGGATAAGGTTATCAAAATTAAGTAAAAAGCCATCTTCTATAGAAGAAACTTTTGATAAAGAAGGTAAAAATAATGCTGCTGTACAAGAAACAATCCAAATAATTGCACCATAGTTTAAAGCTGAAATTCTGTTCAACTTATTTGAAACTCTTGACCATATTTGTAATCCTATTAGGGCACTTATTTGGAATGGTATTGGAACCCAGTTAGCAATTTCTGAAGGCACATTAAGAACATCCTCTACATAAATTAACGCGACTGTTTGCATTAACTGCAAGGCACACCAAAGTAAAATATAAAGAGAAATTACTTTAAGAAATTTTTTGTTATTAAATATTCTTTTGAATTGAAGTTTAATTGGTTCCGCTTTCCCAGATGGCCGTCTAGCTTTTTTTGCATATGGGGCTAGTCCCCAGCAAGATAATAAGGTTGTTATTACTGCAATGAAACCGCTAATTTTGCCCATCACAAAATATTCGTTATTAGCTAATCCTTCTGAATTTAAAAC
Organism: Prochlorococcus sp. AG-321-D23; assembly: GCA_003283445.1. GTDB lineage: Bacteria > Cyanobacteriota > Cyanobacteriia > PCC-6307 > Cyanobiaceae > Prochlorococcus_A. The sequence goes on from QBXG01000005.1 coordinate 46,173, forward strand.
CACTCCAGCTATTATTAAACCAGTTAAACCAGCTATTATTGAGCCTGTAAATCTTGCGGCATTTAACCTAGTTCTTATTGAAGTTTTTTCTGAGATTTCTGTAGATAAAGCTGCGAAAGGAAGATTAATACTTGTATAAGCAGTCATTACTATTATTGAAATCAAAGTATAGTAAATCGTTCTGTTTATTACAGGACCTGTAGGGATCCACCAAATTGCTGCCAAAGAAATCCCTAGAGGCACTGCAGCAATAAGCATCCAAGGTATCCTTGGCCCCCATCTCGATTTTGTCCTATCACTTAACCATCCTATTAATGGATCGTTTATTGCATCCCATATTTTTATCAACATTAGTAATGAACCTGCAATTAAAACGGGTAAACCTGCCGAACAAATAAAGAATCTAAAAAGGAAGAAGCCAAATTGTGTGGCGGCTAGACCTGTGCCTGCATCTCCAAGTCCATAAGAGAGCATTAATCTTGTTCTTGATCCGGTTATATTTTTTGAGTGTGAATTTTCCAATCTTTTTACTTTGTTGATTGTTTGGTAATGTATTATTGCAAAGGTAATTCTATTACTTATTGCGGGCGTGGTTTAGTGGTAAAACCTCAGCCTTCCAAGCTGAAGATGCGGGTTCGATTCCCGCCGCCCGCTTTTAGATTATATTATTTTTTGTTCCAAATACTTCTTCTGAGATAATTAACACAGAGCTTCTATTATCTACTTTTATAAAAGTATCGGTAATGGGGATAGGCTTTTTAGTTTCAGAATGATTAGTATCAATAATTTTGAGCCATTTACTTTTAGATTTTGGTAAATAAAAATCAATGCTTTTTGAATATGCATTTAAGCCAGCCCAAATTAAAGGATTATTTTCACCTTTATTGATGCTTAATGCAACTGTGTGTGACCAACTACTCCAATCTGGAGTTTCTAACTTTGGACCATGCCAATAATAATTGGCTAAATTGTCAATTTCTTTTTTATTTGCTGAAGAAATAGGATTAAAAAAATTAATAAATTTTTTTCTTATTTTTATTAAATACTTTAGATAATTTAATAGTTCTAAATCTTGTTGATTTTCATCCCAATTCATCCAACCTAAAGAATTGTTTTGACACCAAGAATTATTATTGCCGCCTTGAGATCTTCCGATTTCATCACCCATTAGCAACATAGGGACTCCTCTTGAAATGAATAAACTCAAAAGTAAATTTTTTTGTTGCCGCTTTCTTAATTTTTTAATAGATAAGTCTGATGTAGGTCCTTCAACTCCATGATTCCATGAATTGTTGTGGTTATCTCCATCTCTATTTTGCTCTTTATTTGCGAAATTATGTTTTTTGTTAAAGGTAACTAAATCTTTTAGTGTAAATCCATCGTGTGAAGTTATGAAATTTATAGACTTCGGTAAGAAATTATTTTCTTTGTAATGTGATGGACTACCTTTGATTTTGTCACTCATATTCCAAGCCGTATCTTTATCCCCTTTCCAAAATCTTCTTAAGTCATCTCTGAAATGCCCATTCCATGTAAACATTTTCTTAGATGGGAAATCGTTTAATTTATATAATCCTCCACAATCCCAAGGCTCACTAATAAATTTGATATCGGCAAGTTCAGGATCACATTCAATATCTTCAAAAATTGGTGGATTATCAAGAGGGATGAGATCTTCACCTCTTGATAGGGCAATACCTAAATCAAATCTAAAACCATCAACGCCTAATTCATTTACCCAGCATTTTAATGACTCTAATATTAATTTTCTAACTAATCCTCTATTTGCTGCTATTGTGTTTCCACATCCAG